>JAQWJE010000059.1 GCA_029248525.1 Candidatus Binatia bacterium | reverse complement strand
GGGACGGCCCCCGAAAGCGTGCCCTGCCCGGCCCGACTCCTGGCGCCTCGCGGGCTCGGCCGGCAGCGTTTCTCGCGGGGAATCAAAGCGCTGCGTCCTTCTTGCCAACGCAGCCCCGCTCGTCTACCTACTTCCTTGTTCCGCGGTGGAGAGATGGCCGAGTGGTCGAAGGCGCTCGCCTGCTAAGCGAGTAAACGGTTTATAGCCGTTTCGAGGGTTCGAATCCCTCTCTCTCCGTTCCGTGGACCCTGGCCGGTCCGAGTTGTAGGTAGCGCGGCAGAACAGTGTGGCCTTGGTGCATGATAGCGTGGTGCCCCAGCCAGCGTTCGGAAGACCTTGGGTCGGTGGAGGCCCGCAGCTGAAGTGTTGCTGCCACCTCTGAAACTGCACGCATCGCGTGCAGGATCGGGAATGGCCTGCGCCGTTCGATTCAGCTGAATGAGACCCATTTTCGCATGGGCGAAACGCTTGGAGGGGTCGCTCGCAATTCGCCCAGCGGCTCTGCCAAGGCCGGCAACGAAGGGTAACGCTGCCGGTGCCAGAATCGGGATGGAGGAATAGAGCACCTTCTGGGCAAAACGGACCTTCATGTTGCCTGCCGTCACCCTTGCTGTGCCCGAGTTCGCGAACGAAAGGAGTTGATAGGTTCCAGCTTGGGGTTCCAGATTTCAGAGCGCACCATCTGGCAGCCTCTGAAGTTCGCCAGGCGCGAATCGAACAATCCAAAAAGGCACCGGCGGTGCAAAGGGGAGCACCGCGACCGCGACGAACCCGTTGAATGACGCAGATCGGAGATTTTTGTCCGTTTATAAGTTCCCGACCACACCAAACAGGAAGCCGCTGGCCGGCGCCCCGGCCCTCCGTTTAGTAGGTGAACGGGAAGAGCACATCCATCGAAGTATTGCCCCATGGGAAGCACGCGCTGGACGCCGCCGATGGAATTCGCGTGCCGTTTACTCCGCACGGAGGAGACGAGCAGGCGACATCGCCTTGTGTGCTAAGCTCCGAGCAGTGATCAATCGTGAACGCTCCGTACGCTGAGGTGCTGTACGGAAAGACGATGACTGGGTACGGAAATGGCTCGTCACCAATCCACTCGACCTCGACCCCGGGAATCCCGCAGCAGTATCCACCCGGCTCGTCGTCCCCTTGGTAGGGCAGGTAGCCTTCGGGGCACGCACTGTAGGTCTGGACCGGAGGGCACCCCCGGCAATCGACGGGCGGGGCGACCGGTTTTCGGGCTGCGCCCGATTCGATCTCGGGCTGGTTATAGCAATACCCACCGCAATATCCGTAGGGCGACAGGAACCCGGAACATGCATCGTCTCCATTCAGGCCCATGCCACCGAAAGTTTCCCCCCCGGTACCAGCCACCGCATCGTAGCAGGCGTCCGGGCAAACGGCGGATGTGCCGTTGGAATTGGATTGGTTCATCTCCTGGAACCGGAGCGTCGTGGCGCCGAACGAGACTGGATTCTCGATTCCGCCCTGGCCGGGAGTAGTCTCGATCCTGAACATCCGCCCATCGTTCGTCGTACACTCCATGAAGGCGCTGGCCTCCCCGCTATTGGGAAGTGATTTGCAGGAGTACCCCAGCGTATCCATCGTCTCCCCCGAACCCGGAGTCACAACCGAAAGGCACAACTGGTTGTCACTGTAAGACGCGCCGCAGTTCGTCGAACATTGCGCGACCAGCTGGAGGCCCATCTGCGGGCCGCTGGCCGTGAAACCGGAATTCCAAGCGATGTGTTGGGTGTCGCTCGTCACGACCGGATCCCAAAGCTCGGTGACGAGGTTCGGCTGGCCAAAAACGAGAGACGCATAGTCCGTCGAGCCATCGGTACCCGAGTCTTCGATCGTATTGAACCCAAAGGCACCGCAGCCCCAAGGATAGCTTCCATTCTGGGCATCGTCGTTCAAACTTGCCGACCACAATCCCGAGTCGTTGCTGATCCCGATGAAGCTCACATCGGCACCGCCCAGGTAGCCGCATCGGTAGTCGTTCACCATGACGCTGGCCATCATCGAGGTATGCTTCTCGTCCCAACCAAACATCTCATCGCAACCGACCTCAGAGCTGGAGTACCAAGCGACCGTGCACGGTACCGAGGCGTCTGCATCGGAACTGCAGTTCGCAGTTTCGAAGTACGTCGTCGCTAGAGAATCTTCGTTCGCCTGAGTATTCTTCTGGGGGAACCCGCTCGTCTCGAGCGTGTCGTAGTTTCCGCAACCAAGGTAGACGCAACCGTCGCAAAGAAGGGCGGCGTTGTCCGCGTCCTCGCTCACGGTCAGGTACGCCTCCGGGGCCCACCAGTCCATGAGGGGGCCGCCCGCCGGGTCCCCCAGCATGCCCTTCTGGCACGCCCCGAGATTCCCCTGCATCGCCCCCGCGAGGGCAAGCACCGGCTCACTGCTCGAGCAACCCTGGCAATCGATGAGACTGGCGTCGAGGTTCTGCTGCGCGTACCCGGCATCGACGCACGCGTACGGGGTGGTGCTCCCGTCGGCCGGGACGCAAAAGGCGGGACAAACCTCTCCGCCCGCCCCATCAGAAACTGGGCTGACCACGGTGCTGCAGGTATTCGAGTACGCTGCACCCTGGAAAGAGGCCCCATTCCCCGACGAGGCGCTTTCAAAGCTCGTGCAGCCGAAACCTTGCGCCTCCTCTTGCGTCGTCGCTTCCGCGCCACAGGTGCTTGCCGAGCATTCGCTCGGGCAGGCGCCCGGAGCCGAGGGAAAGCTGGACTGGAACCCGTATGGTTGCAGGGTCCTTCCATCGAAGTAGCCATAGCGTGGGGCCTGCCCACCCGGCGTCTGAAAGACCGACGGGCAATCTTCGTTTGTCTGCCAGGCCCCGGCAAGGTTGGGTGGGTCGTCGCTGGGTGTATCGTTATATCGCTTGATACTGGAGCGGCACGCAACCGGATCATTGACGGCGTACTGGTAGACAACCCCGGCCGCCGTCCACGGTTTCGCATTCGAGCAGCTGCCCCATGCGCCCGCAGCGGTACCATTGCCGTCACGGTAGCCGATGCAATACGGGTAATCGGATGGACAGATGTATTCCGCGCTCCCGATCGTCCCCGGCTGTCCGCCCGATACCGGATCCCCCGGTACCGTGATGGCGGCAACACCATTCGGTGTCTTCTGGTAGTCGGCGGCACATTGCGAACCAGACAGGTAAGGGCTCTCGCTTTGATAAGGCGCCGCGTCAAAATTGACATTCGCGGTGCCAACCCAGCCTTTCGGCTGCCCGATATAAGGGGGAATCCGAGTCATTTCGCCGGCGGAGCAAGGCTTGCCGATCTCGCAGTAAGAGGCACTGGTCACCAGAGCGTCCCAGGGAATGGACTGGATCGCGCAGGTCGGAGCCGTCTGCGGGCAGTCGTTATCCGTCCGACACGTCGTTGGTTTACACGCTCCGTTGGCGCACAGTCCGGACTTGACCGTCTCCGGATCGACGAGGCATAGCCCCGTGGTTGGCGTCTCCGGCCAGGCCTGGTTGCCAGCCGGGAGGTCGGTCACGAGGTACTGCAGGCCGAGTTCGTAGACGAGGTTGATGCTCTGCGCGTAGTAGTAGGCCAACTCCAGTTGGGCCGCATTATAGTGCTGCCCCATCGCCGTTGTGTCGTACGAGCATTGCGAAATATGCCCGCCGCAGTCCGGGTAGACGCACAGATCTGGGTTGCCCCCGCACGCATCGGGCGAGGACGGGCTGCATTGGACGCCGGCATAGCTTCCCGCCTGCGCGCTACAAGAGAAAGCTTCGGTCGAGTTGGAGCAGCTGCTTCCGGCGAATTCCGTGTTCGTGCAGGTGCTCTTCGAGGTCCCGGGCGTGGGGCCGCCGTAGTAGGTAGCTGCCGCGTTCCCCAGTTGCTCGATGGATCCCGGTGAAATGGCGTCGTTGGGAACGACACCGAACGGAAGATTGCCGAAAAAGTTGAAATTGTTGACGAGCCATTCCATCTGGAACGCCTGCGCGAGGACGGTTGTCGCATAGTTGATGTAAAGGACGACGGATTGATTGTAGGCATCGATCAAGGGAATGATGTTGCCGTTCGCGTCAAGTTGCACAGCCAACTGCCCCGTCCCGGGGGCAAGAAGGTTGCTCTGGAGCGACTCGAGAGTCTTGATCAGCTGCGTCTCGGAATCGTAGACCACGCATTGATGCGGGCTCCCCGTGCACTCGGCCACGAACGAGATTCCGGTGAGCGCTTGGACGTCGGCGGTGAACGTACCGACCAGGGAGTCCACGTAAATCTGCAGCTGCTTGAAGTTGTTCTCCGTTTGAAGGAGGTAGGGCCCCGGCGCCGAAGAGTCGGCTTCGCTGCAGTCATAAGCTGCAGAGCAGCTCGTCGCGACCGCCTGGGGGCCAGGAGTATTGCAAAGATTCGGAATCGGCTGCCCGACCGCTGAACACCAAAGGCCTGCATTTTCCATGAAGCCGCCGAAAATCCCGCCACTCGCCAACGCGCAAGTGGATTCCGGACCATTCGGAGTTGCTTCCTGACAAGATTGCGCTGTCGGGGGAATGGAGTCGCCTGTCCCGTAGGGGTTCGGTGAGAACTGATTGAACGATTGCCGATACGCGTCGAAGAAGGTTGCATTTTGGCTGTTCAGCACCTGCGTCCACGCAGTGAAAAAAGCCGCGTCAGTCAGGTCGAGTTGATTCTGAATCTGCGCGATCTGCTGGCTCTGAAAAAGGACCTCGTCGGAGAGATTGTTGATCTGGTTCTGCAGACAACTCGTAGTTGCCTCGCCTCCCTTGTAGGAGAGTGTGCTCCCCGCGCTCGTCGCCGCCGTTGAGCCTACCTTGATGGCCACCGTGGCTTCCGGACCGAGAACCATGCCGGCTCCGATCGCGACCACGCCCGTGGCCATGTTGATGAAGAATCCTGCTTTCTTCATCGAGCTGCCGCACTTGTTCCCGGAGGAAGACGCTGTCGTCTCGAGCCCCCTCTTGCTGTTGGACTCTCGGGGCGCCTCGGCCGGGGTCGTGAAGATCTCACCGATCTCGGCGAGGGGAATCACGGCATTTGAGACCCGGAACATCGGGGCCGGATCCCCGAGTCGCCACGACTCGCTCAGAGCCCAACGGACGCCCAACCGGCCGAACTGCGCAATCGGTGCGCCCGAGATCGAAAGGTTCCGCACTTCGGTGCCGCGCTGGCCCTGGTCGTCGGTGACCGTGACTCGGACCTCGTAGTCGCCCGGAGAGAGTTCAACGTGGGCGACTGGAGACATCGTCCGACCGGGGGAATCGAGCGACTTTCCATCTGACCGGGAGCTGATTGCGTATTCATACGAGGCAATCGTGCCATCACGATCCCCGGAGCCTCGGGCGTCCATGCGTATCCAGTTCGCCGCATCACGATCGCGGGTGAGGTTCTCGAAGCGAAGGCTGGCTTGAGGTGGGCGGTTCCCGGCCGGACCGGAGCCCCCCGTGCGACCCATCTTGGCACGAAGATCAAAACATCCGTCGCAACTGCGCCGCGACGAGCATTTCCATGGCTGAGTCGCGGTGAACTCCTGGCGCGGCAGGCCGGGGATCTCGAGCGCGACCGTCGATCGCAGAACCGCTTCGCTCGCACCTCCCACGCAGGCCGCGGGGGCCTGAAGGTTAGCGCGCCCGCTCTGCAGTTTGATCTTGAGCCGACCGTCGCGCCACGTGATTTGTGCACGTGTCCCGGAACGGTCTCGACCCGCAAACTGGAATTTCGACCGATCGGCACGCGCACTGCGGGCGGCTTCGAGCGGAACCGTCGAGACGTCTAATCCATCGATCGAGAAGAGCGACGTGCCGTCCAGTTCAGTGAGTGCTCCACCGATGAAAATCCGAACGCCCGACGAGAGATCGATCGCATCCGGCCTCTGCGCCTCAAAGCGCGCCTCCCAGCGCAGGCCCCCGCTGCGATCCGTTTCGCCGACGCGATCGGCGCGACCGGAGAATTTGGCGAGGTCGTTCGTCCCCAAAGACGCCGCGGCTAACGGTACCGGAAGTGCGACGATGAGTCCGAGGACGAAGAGAGCCGCCTGCGGCAGACGAAGAAATGTGCGCAAGTGGGAAGGCGTGAGCGGCAACGTGTCTGAGTGCATGCGCGACAAGGGGATAGGCTCTCCGGGGTTGAGGGCAGATTTTGCCATGCGCTAGGGAATGGCTCTCGAGCGGCGTCGTCAAAGTAAACCTACCACCCCGCCCCGTCAAGCGAGCAACTTCTGCCCAGCGGCTCTGCCACGGCCGGCAAGGAAGGGTAACGCTGCCGGTGCCAGAATCGGGATGTAGGAATAGAGCACCTTTTGGGCAAGAAGGGCCTTCATGTTTTCTACCGTCCGGCCGGGATTGGAACCTTGCGCCGGAAGGATGAGCAAGGCATGGTGAAGCTGCTTCGTGCTCGCAACTCCAGCTTTCTCCGAACCCTAAATTTGACCTCACCTCGTCAGGATCGCCATGCCTTCTTTTCATTTTCGTCTACTTGTCCTTCTTATTCCGACTCTCCTGTCCGGAATCCTCGCGCCACAAGCCAGCAGCGCCGATGTTCTGAAGTCCGGGGGACGGGCCGATCGGGCCGGCGATGTGACTCGCACCGGTGCGGTCCGTTGGGAAGCGATTTTCAGCCAGGCCGCGGCAGGCCCGGACCTCTCGTCCGGCTTGGAGGTCTTCCTTGGGGCGGTCCTGACCGAGCTCGATGGGACGCCGCTGGTTGCCATTGACGGGCTGGATATCGAAGCTAGCGGCTTGCAAGCCTCGCGGGGGGCGCGGCCGGATCGGGCGAAGTTCGAGGTGCCGGGAAGGGATCGCTCAGGTGCCCGGGTGCGAATTAGCTCGCGGCTCGGCAAGTTGCGCGTGGTGGCACAGATCAATCGCGCCCGCGTGCTGGTCCCAGCCGCCTGTCTGGCGGGGGCCGATATGGCCACCCTTCGCTCGAGCGTGACCCTGCAGGGGCAGGATGGCGAATCGACCTCATATACGTTCACCCAAGACTGGAAGTGCTCCAAGCGACGATCATGCGATGGCTGCTATGATTTAAAAACGATTCGCTCGTCCATTGCGGGACATGGGGGACATGAGGGACACGGGGGACATGAGGGACACGGGGGACACGGGGGACACGGGGGACACGGGGGACACGGGGGACACGAGGGACACGAGGGACACGGGGGACAAGAGGGCAACCGCCCCCCCAAGGCCAGCGTTCGCTTTGAAAATCTGACCCGGGACCCAACAAAGCGGAACTGGATCCGTCTGGACGCCAGCGGCTCCGAGGATCGCGACGGGCACGTGGTCTCCTACAGCTACGAGGTGATGGACAAGCCGGTTCGACTCTCGCTCCCGGGACCCGATGCGGCATCGCATCCCGTGGTCTACGTCCAGTTGAAACCCGGAGTCTACGATATTCTCCTGCGCGTGACCGACGACCGCGGTGCCGTCGGCATTGCTCGGCGCAGCCTATCGATCTCCGGCCAGGAACAAGCCAACTCCGGTGGCCCTGGCGTCGCTTGGGCCTTCGGAGAGTCTTGGGCGCCGGGTGATGACTACGCGGTGTTCGAGCACTCCGCGGCGCTGGCCGTCCCAGCCGCGCCGACCATCGATTCGATAGCGGCTGGCAATGGACAGGCCACTGTCACCTTTACACCGGGTGCCGACAACGGCTCGCCGAT
>JAQWJE010000058.1 GCA_029248525.1 Candidatus Binatia bacterium | reverse complement strand
GGGACGGCCCCCGAAAGCGTGCCCTGCCCGGCCCGACTCCTGGCGCCTCGCGGGCTCGGCCGGCAGCGTTTCTCGCGGGGAATCAAAGCGCTGCGTCCTTCTTGCCAACGCAGCCCCGCTCGTCTACCTACTTCCTTGTTCTGCGGTGGAGAGATGGCCGAGTGGTCGAAGGCGCTCGCCTGCTAAGCGAGTAAACGGTTTATAAATTCGCCTCCCGCTACGCTTGCTGACTCTTCTGTCTGTTTGAGCACTTCTTCGCACGCCCCGCGTACTCGGTCCATATAGGTAGAAGTCACAACCCTGTTCGGCTTAGTCGAAGGCTAAAATAGGAGATGTGGAGAATTCTGCACTCAACATCATTCCGTCCGGCCTAGTGCTGAAGGACAAGGAAGCGCACGCCATCGAGCTAATCGCCTCCGGTTCTGACGTTCACTTTGCCGAGATCAACAGTGGTCTCTGTTCAGGCTCGATTAACGCTGATGCCGCCGAGGAGGTCCTGCGAGCTGCTCAAAACAAACAGCCACACCCTGAAGGGCCAACGCCACAAGTTCCGGCCAAACCGCAGGCACCGCAGGCGACCCCTGTCTGACATTCGGTCGGCTGACACACACCTGCAGAACAGAAATCTCCAGTTGTACAAAGTTTGCCGTCACTGCAAGGACTTCCGTCGGCAACAGTCGCATCAGCTGGACATTGTGCGGATGCTCCGTCACAGACCTCGGCTGGGTTGCACACGCCCGACGCATCGCGACAGACTGTTCCCTGCACTGCAAGGGTGCACGTCGCAGTGCAGCAACTATCGCCGGCACTTGGGTCGCAGGCTTCGCTCGGCGATACAACTCCATCGCCGCATTGAGAGTCTTCGATCACAAATGCGTTACTGATCTCGGTCGAGTCGGTGTTGATCCCGTCTGAGAGATATAGCCTTACGTCGTAGGAACCGGTTTCAGGAAAGAACGTAGCCGCTGACTCAATCTGGCTCTGGACATCATTGGGCAATGCGAATGGGTACCAAGGACCGTTCCCGCCGCTCGGTCTCACCAACGCGGCACTTACGAGTGTATCGCCATCGGGGTCGAAGCCAGTCCAGGAGAGAATGAAAGTACCGTTCGCGGGGACGGAAAGCGGCTGCGAGCCAGCGCTCACGGGCTGCGAGCCTCCGGTCTCAACAAACACGGATTGGATAACCGGCACACCTGCGCTTGCGCTGAGCGTATCGAAGACTGCCACCTGCTTATCGCCGTCAGCGGCGAGGTACTCGGGTCCGACGAGTTCGATACTGATAATTGAACCGGGGTCAGGGATGGCACTCGAAAAGCCGCCAAACATTCCGAGTCCAGCCTTGGTTTCGTGGAGTTCAGGATTGAATCGGTATATCCGCACGCCATCGGCAGAATTTACTCGCAATTCAAATGGCCCCGACCCCCAAGTCTCGCCTGGCTGCAGGATCGGTAAATCTGGCTCGCCATCGAAGGTGAATCCAGTGAGAATCTCACCGGTGAAATCGAACCCTGGCGCACCGGGGATCCCGGTCGCCACGATCAGTGCGGTCAACCCGACCACCGGCATCGGCAGAACGGACGCCGGTGCTCTGCGGGTGCTGAAAAAACCGCCAGTTGCCAGCTCTTCGATCAGGAAATCATGCGTGAATGAGTCGATCCAAGCCTTCTCAGTGTTGTCCATGAAGTTTGGAAGAATCACAAATCGTGAATCTGGCCCTGTCGCGGGTATCATCGCCTCGCCGGTACCCACGAACGAGCCACCCGAAATTATCCCGGGCTCGGCAGTCCGGATTCCAAGCACATCAAATCCGTGCCCAAGATAGGGGCGGCCATCTTCTTCACTATGGTTGTACTCATCCCGGCAGCCCATGTTGAGAAGGTCCTCGAGAAGGCCGAAACCACCTCCAAGGCTGCATTTTCTGCGGCTTAGTTTGTAGGTGTGCCCAAGTTCGTGAGCGCCGAGGTATTCGCCGATCGCGCTTCTGGCGGCGTCCGGGTCTGAATCTAGGGGTTCGGCCATCACTGCGCGCGGTGCGAATTCGCCCAGCGAGAAACCCTGAACGGGGTACATGTCGGTCTCTTCCTCAATAAACCGCAGCCTGGGCACGAGCACGACGCGATCAATGCCAGCAATTTTCGCCATCAGACTGGCATTGAGTACGGTAAGCGGAGGATCGAGTGGAATCCCGAGCAAGCCCAAGAGCGCGGTCAGCAACCCTCCAACTGGACTACCCCCCTTCTCCGAGACGAGCGAGGGCCCTACGATGACTGAATCCGTCGACGGCTTGATCGGAAACGTGGCATTCCTGAAACGATCATTGCTTAGCGCGAACTTCTCCACCTGCGAGCGCGGGGGCAGACCTTCGCGCGGATCACCGAAGTCAAGACGGTCATCCCAGTGCCATGGAAGATAAACGACTTGTGAATTTTTTGTAGCAACGATCGGAACTCTTCCGTCGAGTTCATTATTTCCTAAACGGCAGTCCTGAGGATCGTATCCGCTTTCCGATGATAGCTCGACTCGTACCGTGTATTCTAAGGCGTCGTTGTTAAGCAGTCTCGGTATGAACTGGCTTGCAGGGTCCAACGGATCGGGATTTGCAGTGAACAAGGCGACGACAGCACCCTCGGGCTTGACAGTAATGACGCGTTCGTCGTGAGCTGAGGTGTTTCCGTCAGTAAGGTCGACCTTTACTAGCGCTTGCTGATCCGCATCATGAGAACTGCTCAAACTCACCAGAAACACGGTTTCGCGTCCCTCGACGATCTTTGAAGGGGAGGTGACAATTTGAACTGGCGATGCCCCTACGATCGCAATGTCGTTAGGGAGCAGCGGCCGACCCGAAGCTGTCGACAGCTTGATTTGCAAATCACCTCGTTCGTCGAAGGCACCATCGGTGCCTGGACACATCCACGACCGCCCGGGCCCGGCGCCACCCGCGACGCCACCGCAACCTGTCGACTGCGCATGTCCGGTCCAGCGAAGGGTGCAAGCGTCGAAGACCATTTCAAGGCCCGATTTTCCGACTGCTTCGTTCACGTCGAAAAGGTCGTCCGAAGAAGTCACATCCTTATCCCACATCTCGACATTGGCGTAGCTCGCGAATTCGGTCCGGCCCGTAATATTGACACCCTGCCCCGTTCTATAGAGGGGCTCCCCGCCGACCCAGTCGCGTCCACCCTGCGACGGACTACTGATCGTTGGGCTTCCGTCTATCGATGCTCTAAAATAGAAGTCCTGTCGATTTCCAAAAACCGTATCCGAGCTCTCCTCAAGAGCCCGCGCCTGGAAAACCTCGAGCTGAATGTGGGCTTCCGTCAGCAGCAGAGGCTGAGACGCCAGGGTTTCTGTCTCTGGGCAGTCCAGCGGCGTGACCACCACCGACGTGCTCGGACAAAGTTCAATCGTTACTTCGTCGCCCGCAGCCAACCCTACCGGCCATTCCTCTGGAAGGTCTAGCTCTTGGAGAATATCGCCCCCCTCATCGGCGACGAATGTCCGGGGGATGCCCCAGTCAACTATCTCAACCTCCACGCGGCAGGAGGTTGAGAACGGTACCGATACTCCAAGCTGGGGGATCACAGCTGTAACAGGGATGCATTCATCGAAGCCGGCGCCATGAAGCCTCACAAAACCTGACGGGCCAGCCTGTGTGGGTTCCAATTGCAGAGAGCCCGCGCGCGCGTCCCAGCCGTTCGCGAACAGAAGTACAAGTGCTGGCAGAAGGCCCACCAACACCCTACGCAGGAGCCTGTTAGCAACTTTCCCATAAGCCCAGGACGACGATACCTTTTCCTTGCGCGAAAGACTTAAATTGAATTTTCTCATACCGGTCATTCGCGACACTCCCCACGCCAGAACATTTCGGGCGGACTCGAGAACCCTACTGCTCCTCTGGCGCCAGAGAGTCTCATAATTTTGATCACAAATAAAACTTTTGAAATGGTTTTATAAGTTAAGCATCACGACCGACGAGTGACTGTCAAAAAACAGCAACCTTTCAATTCATACTCGACGCGACAAAGTGCCGGTTCGGCTTGACGGTCTGGCTGTCTTAACGCGTTTCACTCGAATGTCTCGATCCGATCTCCGGCAGCCCTTCTCCAAGGGTCACACGGCTGACGCTAACTCGATTTTTCTATTTGGTGTCAGGAAAAGACTTGAGGAGCCCGCCGACGCCACTGGCGGACGCTCGGAGAGGATCCTTCGCTCGACTCCGCGCAACAAAATGCGGCCCGGATCCCATCGGGAACCCGGGCCGCTCGTGCTATTGCCGACAGGTTAAAACCGTACCGTTTCGATTCGGGGCGCAGAATCCGCCACTGGCCTGGGTGAAGTCGGTCACCCCGCAATGCCCCGGATTCTCGTCGAGAAGCCGAAACTGCAGGGAGATGGTGCCAGCCAGTTGGTTTTCTGTCAGGCCCAGATCGTTGGTCAGCACCTTGACGTCGAGTTTCGAGGGGTCCGTGCGGTCCTTTCGCTTCAATTGAACCTTCTTGATCGTCGAGGATTTGTTCTTGTCAATGTAGGTCAAGACGTCCCCGGCACGGTTGGATTTCCAACCAGGGCTGCTCGAACTGAAAGGAACACCCGGCAGAGTGATCCTCTCCAGGAGATTGTCATCCTGGTCGAAGATCTGGACCTCGGCCCCTGTTTCAGCGGGCTTGAAGGTTTCCGCGACATCCTGTTCGAGACCATCTCCAAGCCGGAACGAACCCTTGAAGACCAGCTTGCCATTTTTCAGCTTGTACTTCAGTTGGGCCTTGTCGAAGCCCAGACTGCACTGCGGCGCCAGTCCATATTGACTGAAGGTTCGGGTCTCGTAGCACCAGCGATTCTCCGGCCGACTGCAGCAAAGGCGGAGGCTCGGATCATCGTTTCGGACGTTGCTCGCCGCTCCCCAGTCGGAGGGGGTGCCATCAGGACCAATGCCACCGCACGCCTTGTTTCGACACGCACCACCGGGAATTCCGCCAAGATTCGTCGCCGGATCGGCCTTCCATAGCTGAAGACTCGCCTCACCAATCCGGTACTGATAGGGCATTCCGTCCGCGGGGAAAGTGCCGGCCCCGGCCAGCGCATCAAGGGTGCCATCGTCATTATCGTCTACCCATTTGATGCATACCGTAATGGGCTCGGCGGGTGCTGCAAATGTCATGCTCGGCGCAAACTTGTATCGGCCGACAAACCTACCGGCGGCATGTCTGGTGAAATAGTCCCCTTCGGCCGCCGCATCAGCCGCGCCCTTGCCCTTCGCGGTAATCGAAAAAGTCAAGCCGTCAGCCGTAGCGGCCGGGATCTTGAGGATTGCGCCGCCTGGAGGATTGCCCTCGCCCCAGAGGCTGCCCGCCGGCAGTTCGCCATCCCCGACCTCAACAATGATTGGCGAGACCGCAGAACCTGTGCAAATCGGGTCTGTCGACTGTGCTGCCGAATCGACCGGGAAGCAACAGTCGTATCCTTCCGTGTTATAGTAAGCAGTGTTGCACTCGGGCGGTTGCTCATCCTCGCGGTGAGCAGGGCAAGCATCGCAGACGTCGCCGCACTCCTCGCCTCCGGCAACATCTCCACTGCAATCGCCATCGATATCGGACTGATCGGGATTGCAGATAGAGACGCAGTTGTCGCAAATATCTTCGACGAGATCACCATCGGTGTCCGTTTCCCCGGGACCTATCAACCCATCGAAACAGAAGGGACCACCAATCATTCGGATCACGAACCAGCCGGTATCGTAGAAGGTGTTCGAACTGAGATCCTCGACGCCCCCTACAATCACAACATGATTTCCGTTGCCCTCCAGGGCGATGTCAAAGGCGCTTTCGCGGTCACCTTCAGGAATATCGATGAAGCTTTCACCGGTCGCGGCAAAGCTCGTATCCAGCGCTCCGCCGTCATCCAGTCGCGCAACCCAGACCTGGTCCGCACCGCCGCTGTTCGCTCCTCCGGCTCCGGCGAGATAAATTCTGTTTCTCTCGTCGACAGCAATGCTGCGGGCTACGCCATTGGCGAGAGTTATGGACCCTGCGGTGCCGAACGAGGCGTCAATCGAACCGTCCTCCAGGTAACGTGCCACCACGGTACCAAGGGTGCCGCTTGACACCACGACTCGATTGTCCTCATCGACATCTACATCGATCGTATCGATCGTGCCGATCCCGAACAAACCACCGCTCACGCGGACAAAACCGGTGCCGTTGAAGGAGGTGTCGAGACCGTCATCGAGAAAACGAGCGACCACGAGGTCCTCGGAGCTAATCGCAACCGAGTCATCGACAATATTGGAGGCGACAAGGACAATCCGACCGGCATTATCCTCTGCAACCGAGAGCGCTCCATAAGAGGCCCCGAACGCAGCTGACTGCAAGACGCCATCGGTTCCGAAAGCAGGATCGAAGCTGCCGTCATCTCGGACCTGAACCAATGCGACGTCCCCTTTTCCGATGCCGGCGGCAAGGAAGTATCCGTTGGCTCGCCGGACCACATCATAAGCGGCGGTCAGTTTCGTCGAAGGAGTCGGATTTTCAGCGGAGAGTGTCGGGACGATGACAAAACCTTCGCTGCCGAAGGTCGTGTCTACGGCTCCATCGGATTGGAAACTCGCAAAGAGGAATTCTTCGGAATCAGTACCCTGGTCAAAAAAAGTATCCGAGGTTCCGACGCCCACCGCAAAGGGACCTGCCTCGCCGGAAGGCGTCGTAGCCACCGCGAAGAGTACCGAACTCGTCGAGGAGATAGCACCAAGCGTGCCGTCATTGAATTGCACCGCGTACTCGCCCACCCCTGGTTCACCGAATCCGGGCGGATTGGGACTTTGGAAGGAGACTGCAAGGGCACCATTCTCGTCGATTCGAGCCGCGCTGACAAGATCGGATTGCCGGTTAAGTATCGTGTCGTCCACCCCCGAACTGACGACAACTTCCGTGGCCGCACCAACGACTACGACATGTCGATCGCTCGCCCGTACGGAGGCTCCATTCATCGAGTTTCGAACATAGGGGGAGCAAGGAGAACCAGTACATCTTTGGGACTCGTGGTACAGGACTCCCCCCGACCCAAATGTCGAGTCCAGATTCCCCGGTGCGGAAAAGGCGACTTCGGCCGTGGCCAGAAGTCCTCCCCCGACCAGAATTGTTGCGCGTGCGGCCAAACTGAGACTCGCTCGGATTCGTCGTCCCAAAATAAATTTCACGATTTCGCCTTTCGAGGATTAGGTAACAGTGGAATGTGGGGGACCCAGACCCTGCGAGGAATGCGCTCAAAAGTCAACTAAAAAAGCCCTTCGGATAGCACATCGCATGAATTCCCTGCAGTTGCGGCTCCAAGTTGAATACCTGAGGCCAGAAACCAACGCTGGTTTGTTCGAGAGGGAGCAACGCCAAATACACAAAAATGTGTCCAGACAGACGGCAGGAGACACGAAGTCCCTTTTGGGTCAGAGGGCGCAGGACTCAGCCCTCCTGCCCGATCCTGCACGCGACGCGTACTGCCCGAAAGCTCCGCGGACGATGATCGCGCGCCGAGTTCCGCGCGCCGGGACGGCCCCCGAAAGCGTGCCCTGCCCGGCCCGACTCCTGGCGCCTCGCGGGCTTGGCCGGCAGCGTTTCTCGCGGGGAATCAAAGCGTTGCGGCCGTCTTGCCAATGCAGCCCCGCTCGTCTACCTACCTTCCTTGTTCTGCGGTGGAGAGATGGCCGAGTGGTCGAAGGCGCTCGCCTGCTAAGCGAGTAAACG
>JAQWJE010000057.1 GCA_029248525.1 Candidatus Binatia bacterium | reverse complement strand
CCGGCCGGGCTGGGAACGCAAGCGGCCGCCATGCTGTTTTTCTGGTCGACCTACGGGGACCGCGGTGCGATCGTTGCTCTCGGTCTGGTACTGCCGGTCACGCTGACGCTCACGCGCGTGCTTCTCGGATTGCCCTACCTCGCCGAGTTTCGTCGGCTGCGCAGCGCCCAATAGGGAGCACGGAATGTCCGATCCCGTAAACCCATTCATCCGGAAATTCGCGACCGCGACCATTATCTTTGCTGCGATTCACTTTGTTCTTGAAGGACTCTACACCCTCCGATTCGGGCAACACTTCCTGGGATTGCTTCCCGACCTCGTGGCTGACGCACTTCTGCTTTGGGGCAGTTTCCTGGTTCTGCGGGACCAGCGGGCGACAGGAATCCTCTGTGGGGCCTGGGGCTTCACTCTTTGCCTGCACTACCGAGCGTTTGCCTGGAGGCTCGAGGAGTTCCTTGCCGGAAACGCAGATGATGTGATTACAGGGACGATGGTTGTCCTCGGGTCAACGATGGCGATCTCCGTGATCTGCTTCGGGCTGACTTTGCAGATGTGCCTTCCGAAAGGTGGGGAGGGAAGATGAGCAGGATTCTGACCTCGATTGCGTTGTTTGGCGGAGCACTTCTGCCGGTTTTCATAGACGTCAGCAGTTCGCACCTTTTCAATGACCTCTGGGATGCCCATGCGCGCGCCCATCTGGCCTGGATGTTGGCGACCAACGCGCTGCTGTTTTTTCTGGGCATGTATTATCTGTGGGTGAGGGGCAATGAGTTGTTCCCCGCCTTGATCAGTTTATGCATTCTGGTCGGCTACCAAATCTCGGGCATCACGATGCCTCTGTACGGGGGAGTCTTTCTGGGAGAAGGCGGCGTGGAGCCGATGCCGCTCGGCGTACCCATCAACATCTGGCATTTCTCCGGGATGCTGATCCTGCAGCTGATCGCCTTCTGGTTGATCATGCAAAGAAAAGAATCGAACGCCTAGTTTTCCGAACCGCGCGCCCCGCAATGGTTATCGTTGAGAATTTTCGCGACATTCTGGCTGCCGAGATTGCAACCCAGTACGTTGTGCTCGAGGTCTCGGAACCCTATGCCACCACCCGCGGGGAGACACGTTGACCCCAAGCAGAGGAATAGGCAAAGAAGCTGCCTATGAATTCCCCCGAAAGAAATCGTCCGAGTCAAACCCCCTCGTCCCGACAAATCCGTCTTCTCGTTGCCTGCGCTCTGCTGTCGGGTTGGGTGCTTCCCGGAACCGCCACACACGCCGCCTCGAAAATCGAAGCCACGGCATACGCCATGACCAGTGCGGCTAAAACTCTGCAAGAATCCTTGCCCACAGATCAACGCGAGCAGGCGTCCTACAAATTCGCCGACACCGAGCGATATGATCTCCGGCTCGCTCCGTTCTTGCTCGAGGGGCTTGAGATGGCCGATATGAGTGACCCCTCGCAGGCCAAGCTCACCGAGTTGCTTTCGGCATCGCTCGGGACAACCGGGCTTCGCAAGGCAGACGAGGTGCGCGCACTCGAGGCCGAGGTCAAACGCCAGGAGGCCTGGTACCGGACAGTCGCCATCGGTCTTTTCGGCGAAGGCGGTGACAAGGCCTACTTTCTGTCGCTCTACGGAGACCCCGTTCACGATCAGCCATGGGGCTACCGCTTTGACGGCCATCATCTCTCCCTGAATTTTACGACTCTCGAAGGTGGCGTCTCGCCCACTCCGTTTTTCCTCGGTGCGGAACCGCGCAGCATTCCCCAAGGTGGCGTCGGCGGGCCGGTGGGACTGCGAGTATTGGCCGACGAGGAAGATCGCGCTCGCGAGCTCTACGAATCTCTCGACGACCTCCAACGCGAGAAGGCCACGCTCGCGCTGCAACTGGACCGCGGCCTCTTTGTCGGCAGCGGCGAACGCGTCGACCCCAACCTGCCTCGAGTTGGAATCGCGGGAGCCGATTTGGGCGATGCGCAAAAAAAACGCTTGATGGCATTATTGGAAACCTATTTCGGCAACGTCGCGCCCGGGCTTGCGGCCCGCGAAAAGGCGCGACTGGAGGCCGCAGGGATCGACTCCATTCACTTTTCCTGGGCCGGCTCGACCACGCCCGGCGCCGAGATGTACTACCGCGTGCACGGCCCTACGGTTCTCATCGAATTCGACAACACCACGGGAGACGGCGAGCATATTCATACCCTCTGGCGCGACCCGACGCGAGACTTCGGACGCGACTTGCTGCGCCAGCACTATGAGTCGGACCAGCACGAGCATTAGGGCGCAACGATCACCAAAGCCCAGATCCGCGGCGGTTTGCGCGCGGCACAGGCGTGCGGCATCGTGCTGAGACTTGGCATGGTGCCGAGACTTCCTGCCGGGAGGGCCTGCGGATGAAGAAGGTACTGAAATGGATCGGGATCGCACTGATCACGCTCGTACTCGGGGTATTCCTGCTCGACTCTTTCGGGGGCTACTTCATGGACGGGCCGCTGGGGCCGATCCCCGGGGGCCGGATGAGTGGCCCCGTGGTCGATAGCGACCAGCCCTTTGATTGGAGCGGCGTGGAGGAGGAAATCGCGATCGAGGTGCGCCCCGAGAAACCCTGGTCGCTGACGGTCTGGCGTGCCGTGCTCGACGGGAACCTCTATATCCCCTCAGGCAACGGTGCCGAGCGTCGGTGGACCCAGGTCACACTCGCCGACCCGCGCGTTCGTATCCGCAGTCAGGGACGGATTCAGGAAGGATGCCTCGTGCGCATCGAGGACCAGGCCACTCGCGGACGGGTCCGCGCCGAGTTGGCCAAGATCTATCCACTGCCCAGCGGTGGGGGGGAAGACGACGGCTCCGTGTGGCTGTTCCGCGTGGACCCACGCGCAACCTGTAGCTGAGTCCCTCGACCGCCGATTGAGAAATCGTTTATCGGTATCGAATCAAGGCATGGCCGTGCACATCCGAGACCCCGATGGTCTCGGACAACCCAACAGTCGAGCCGACTTCATCCAAGGGGAAAGAACCAATGGACGAAAAAGCAATGGAGCTGGATAAATCGATTCGGGAGCATCTCGGCCCGGGCGCCTTCGCGGTGGGCGGCGGTCGGGATCTCTTCATGGAAGTTTCCGACACGGCAACCGGTTTGGTGTGGATGTCGACTTCGCCGGTCACGCGCGCAGAGTTCGACGGCCTTGCCGTTGAGCAACCGCTGAAAAAGGTTGGTATTGGCCGCGCACCTATGGATCGCGCCGTCTTTCTATGGTCACCGGGAGCACCTGACCAACCCGTCCTGCAGCGCGAGATCGGCGGCCGGGAATGGATCAACGTCGCCACACCGCAGAAAATCACCCCACCTGACGTCCCCGACGCTCCGGCACGCGTGTCGGTCGACAAGGCCCACGTGATCGGCTTCGAGGCCGGACGCGATGTCTCGATCCTGCGTCTGCCTCACGGCGATTATGTGGAACTGGTGGGCGACGAGACCGAAGATGATCAGCTCGTCCTGCCCGAAGGTGGCGTCATCGAAAAGGTACACCTGAAGGAACCTTGGGTCGTGCGGCTTCCCACGCCGACAGATGCGTATTTCTGGTTCAGCCAGAGGATGCGCAGTTTTCAGGGCCCTGTAGAGGACAGACCATGACCATCGAAGCCTTGCGCACACCGGAGGAACGTTTCGCCCTGCTACCGGGATTTCCCTGGGAGCCTCGCTACGCCGACGACCTGACCGGATACGAAGGCTTGCGGATGGCCTGGGTCGACGAGGGCCCGACGGACGCCGACCATGTCTTTCTCTGCCTGCACGGCGAGCCGACCTGGGGCTATCTCTATCGCAAGATGCTGCCGGTATTACTCGAGGCCGGCCACCGCGCCGTGGTGCCGGATTTTTTCGGCTTCGGTCGCTCGGACAAACCTGTCGAGGACGCCACCTATACGATTGATTTTCATCGCAACAGCCTGCTGCGACTGATCGAGCGTCTGGACCTGCGCAGAATCACCCTGGTCTGTCAGGATTGGGGGGGCATCATCGGTCTGACATTACCGATGGAGATGCAGGAGCGGTTCGAGCGGTTGATCGTCATGAACACGGCATTGCCGATCGGCGAGTTTGTCTCCGACGGGTTTGCGGCCTGGAAAGGTTTTGCTGCTGCCGCCCCCGACATTCCCGTCGCCGGACTGATCGCCACCGATGCATTGGCGCAGAACAACCTGATGGATGCGCTGGCCTATGACGCGCCCTTTCCCGATGCGCGCTACAAGGCCGGCGTCCGGCGTTTCCCGCAGCTGGTTCCGGTCGAGCCGGGCATGGCGGGCATCGAATATACGAAACGCGCGCGCGCGTTTTTTCGCAACGAATGGTCGGGCAAGAGCTTCATGGCTATCGGGATGCGCGATGCTGTTTTAGGCGAGGCTGTCATGCAGGAACTCCGCGGCATCATTCGAGGGTGCCCCGAGCCGATCAAGGTTTCCGACGCAGGCCACTTCGTGCAAGAATATGGCGAACCGGTCGCCCGGGCAGCGCTTGCCTACTTCAGTACAGAATGAACCCGGGCCCTCAGGCGGGTTGGCTCTCCACCAGCTGAGCCTTGGTGCCATTAACGAACCGCTCCCGCTTACGAACAGAGACCCCGGACTGCCAACTCAGACGCCGTGGCGATGGCAGGTAACAAGACCTGTCTCAGGGGACCAGACGAAAAAGCCAAACTTCGGAAAACTGGGTAGGATCGCGCAAGAAGAAGCCTTGACTCGTCCAGACTTTGCCAAAACGAGCGATCTCTTCCTTATCCTCGACCCGGACTGCCCGAACCGGATAAATTTTTCCGTCGAGGCGAAGCCGGACATTCGGGTCGGCGATGACATTCGCCGCCCACGGGCTCTCGCGGCCACCGGCATTTACATACATCTGACCATCCACCAACGTGCAGGATACCGTAACCGAATACGGCTCCTTTGGATTCGTTTCGATTTCGCAGATCTCGGACTCGCCAATCCCGGCCCAATCCGCCGCGCGGACAGCCGGCACTCCCTGTAAACGACCTCCAGGAAATGGACCCAGCGGTCCTCCGGCGCAACCGCTTGAAAGCCCCACGAAAACGGACAGCATTCCCCCGACGATCAGCTTTCTGGAAATCCTCATCATAACGGACTTTTGCCCTAAGGATTGTTTACCCGTCAAGCCGCCGCACAAGAATCTTGCAGATCGCAGATCCCGAATTTGACTTTGGAGCTGCATCCGAACTAGGGTTTATACCTATGACCAAGATCTCTCAGCTTTTCCGTTTCTCGATGCTGCTTTCGGTGCTCGCTCTAACGATGGGGACAGCTCCCGCGGCCAACGCGTCGCAGGAAAATGGTTACAGTTCGTTGTTTATGGGTCACAGCTTTTTCCGACCCTTTGCTGACGGAATGCCCGATCATACGGAACGAGCCGGGATCGCCGAACACACCCAAGTCGTGGTGTTCAGCGGCGGCTCGGGCGGCGCACCGATGGCCTTGTGGAACAATGCCAGCAAGCGCACGCAGATCCAGGCCGCACTCGATACCGGCGAAATCGAGTTGTTCGGCATGACCTACGAGCCCACCTATTCAACCACCGAGGGATATGAGCTTTGGTTCGACTACGCTCAGACCAACAACTCGGATACGATCTTTTCCGTCGGCCTTCCCTGGCTGGATTACCCGCAGAACTATAGCGACGAGGATTATATCAACATCTGGATGGCCGGCCGGGACACCCTCTGGCAGGACTTCATGGGCAGCCTGCGCGAACTTTATCCGGACAGCGAAATCTTCACGATCCCCTACGGACAAAGTGCGATCGAATTGCGACGCCTTTGGGCCGACGGCAACCTTCCCGGAATCAATCTAACCGGCAACGCCAGCTCATCGATTTTCACCGATGCCAAAGGTCATCCGGGGCATATTCTCAGGGATCTCGGTCGACTGGTCTGGATCGACGCCATCTATGGCGTCGATCTGCTGAACTATTCCTGGGATCACGGCTGGAGCGTCGACCTGCAAGGCATCGCCCACGACATCATGGAGGAATACCGGGACAAGTATGGGCCCGAACCGGAGATCGCCCCTATACGTGCAACCCGTTTCCAGATGAAGGACGATCGCTCCAACCCGAGCGATCCGCGTAAACGTCGCTTCTCCTTCCGCTCGTCTGCCTACCGCGGCAGCCCCTCCGGCCTGGTCGTGCCCGAGTTCGGCAGTGAAGGCGATCCGACCTCGTCGGGCAACAGTGGAGGCGGCGCCACACTCACCATCTATCCCACCGCGGGTGACCTGAGCGACGCCGTGGAACTCGACCTGCCGGCGACGCGCTGGGAACGCAGCGGCTCGACCTCACGCCCGGGCTATCGCTACAAGGATTCCCAGCTGAGCGAAGGCCCGATCAACAAGGTTTCGCTGCGCAACGGCACGCTGACCATCTCCGGCAAAGGGGCGGGACTCTATACACTTGAGGAGGCTCCCCAGGGCGAAATGGCCTTGCGTCTTCGACTCGGCACGGGCGAGGTTTTCTGCGCCGCAGCGGAAGCTCGAGATCCCGCCAGCAAGAACGACTCGACGTCCCGTTTCATGGGGGTCAAGAATTCTGGACAGCCAGATCCCTGCCCACCCCTGAATGCCGCGCCTTATGGTTCGGCTTCGGCGGCGTTCCTGAGCGCCCCACCAAGCCTGCTGGACTGAAGCAAGCGGTCGTAAGCGAAACCTTTGCCCCTCTTGGAACGAAACGGGTTGACCCCCTTCGGCCCAACTTGATACGCCGTATCAAGGACATGCTCCGATATGCGCTGTTCATTTGGGGAGGTTCGGGTCGATGAGATCAACAGAAAAATATCTATGGGCCGTGGCCCTGACCATCGCTCTTGTCACTGGCGGCTGCGGCGACAGCGGTTCCGAGGCCGATCCTCTGGCCGGAATGCAGTCGAACTTCACGCACAAAATGATGCAGTCGACCGGCGAGAACCCGTTTGCCCAGCTCGGCTACGAGTGCCGCGAATGCACCTGGGAGCAAATTCAAGCCATCGTGCCACCCCCAGGTTGGACCAAGGGGCCCACACAGATCTTGATCCCCACCGGCGAAATGCGCAGTCGCCCCTCCTTCGAAGGGGTTCCAGACTCAATGGATTTCGTTCCCGAAATTCCCGGCAACGAATATCTGCTGATTGTGAAAAACGTCGACGCCCGGATCATCGAGATCGGAGCCATGGGTGTCGTCGTTGAAGCTCAGGTGATGCGCGACACCCTGCTACGCTTTCCGCCAACAGCCCTCGTCCATGAACTGACCGATCCCGACGGCAACGTCTTCGTTCTCTTTGTCCACGGAATCGACCCCAACGACCCGTATCGAGTCAACTATCTGGACCCCGACGCCCTCTCCTACCTCATCCCACCCGAGGGATGGACCTACAGCAACCGCGTCCTCACCGAGGAATTGCTGCTCGACGCCGACGGCAGCACCACCGTGGTGGCGATCCGCGGCGAGGTCGACTCGACCTGGGAGAAGCGCTAGCGATCCCGCCGGGCTGCCCCACCAATTCGCTCGTTATCCAGTCAACGTCTGCGCGGCAGGCGTTTGGCGACGACCAGCCAGTCCCAGGGGTACGGTGCTCGCATCCATCGCGGAGCATCTCCGAACTCGCTGTCCCAAGCGTAGGGCACCTTGTCGAGATGCTCGATCTGGAGACGCGAGCCCTGCAGCATGAGGCTTAACTCCTCGGCCAGGTAATGCTTTGTCGGCACCCCGTCGATTCGCATCACGCCACGCAAAAGTTCCCGACTGGTGCGCTTCGAAGGCGCGCGCGCATCGTCTTCTGCATCCGTCTCGGGATCCTCGGAGCCATCACGACCGTACCATTCGACCAGACGGCGATGGGCGAGGAGAGCACTTTCCAGCGAGGGAACCACCAACACGAGCCGGCCCTTCGGCGCCAGCGATTTGCGAGCCGTATCGAGGATCGCTGAGCGAAGCTCCTCGTCGGCCATGATCAGCACATTCGCACAAACAACCACATCGGCGCGGACCATCGTGGTCGGTCGCCCCTTGGCCGCATCAAGCATTCGGATGTCGACATGGCTGCGGTGCCCGTGTTCATGTCGGGCGATTTTCAGCAACTCTTCGGAGTGGTCGACGGCAACGACCTGACCGAAACGATCGGCGAGTGGGCCGATGTACTTGCCGACTCCACAGCCCAGATCGATAGCCGTCTTTTCGGTCCCGGCAAGTTCGTCTAGGCGGTGTGCGATGATACCGGAGAGATCGGCGTCAAAAGAGCTCAGAACCGCCTGATCATACGTCGAAGCAAGGCGATCCCAGTACAGGCGATCCATGCGCGTGGACGTCATGCAGTTTATTGGTCACGAATCGGCCCGGATTCCAAATGTGGTCGTGACGCAATTCGTACAGATTCAGAAACCAAAACCTGCCAGAAGCACGACCAGATAGATCACGATATACCCGGCCAGGAAGACCCAGAAGACCGGTTGCGAGATGCCCCCGGGATGAAGGTGCTCCCGGCCCAGATGTCGGCGCAGGAAGACTCCTTCAAAAACAAGGGCAACCAGAAGGACTCCGGCGAAAGAGACAAGAACTCGCTGCACGGAAGCGGTCGGGGCGGCGTAGAGGAGCAACAACCCGATCAGGGGATGGCTCAGGGTCCGCGGAATACTGATCAGATTGGACAGATAGTCCCGCATCAACCAACGATCGCGAATGTCGAGGATCTGCAATGGGGTGAGCACAACCAGCATCAACCATCCCGCGATCTGCATGGTCGTGGTGGTTGGCTGGTCCCCGGCAAAGCTCCAGGTGCCGTCGAGATACAAAGCTGCCGGCGCGATGGTGCCCAGCAGGTAGGCCGCAAGCTTGCTGAACCGTTCGGCGCGGCCCCAAGGACCCCAGGAAACCCAGCGCCAACCGGCTTGCCGATCATAGGTGGCCTTGTCCACGGGGCCCGACAGCGAAGCAATGAATGAACCTCGAGACGGCCCCCGCAACGAGTCCTGTTCTCGACTCACGTCGCCTTTCGCCATCGGGTCTGGCCCTGCCCGGTCGGCGACGGAAGATCCAGCGGCGTCAGGATTCCTGCCGAAGCCGCTGCTACGGCGGGAATCGCATTGACCATGCGGGCTGCGGCAGTCCCGTTGCCGCCGGCAGCGGCTCCTGTCTCGAAATGATCATCGGCATGCAGCGAAAGTTCGAGATGCGGATTCGCGTCGAGCAGGACGCGATGGGCACCCTGGCCTTCGGGTGGGTAGGGCCACTCGGGCGCGCACGCATCATCGATGCGTGTCACGTGCTCGGCCACAATGCGGGCTGTGCCGTCGACCATGCCGCGCACCTCGAAGCGGAAGGCACCCTGCGTGCCTTCCGCAAAATGACCCATGCCCGGCACCTCGACATCGCGCTCGAGCGCGCGTTTCTCAACTACGGTTTCGACCGCATCCAACGACTCGCCAAGGGCTTCGGCGATCAAGCGCAACATCGGGCCCCAGACCATCTGCAAACCGAAATCCAGCAACATGGGCGGCGTGGCATCCATCGGCTGGCCGAAACCAGCCAGGTCCCGCACGGCCTCGGGCTGGTGGTACAGAGCGTAGTTGAACAATTCCTGCATGCGAATTTCGCGAATATCGGCCACGACCCCGGACAGTAAAATTGGCAATACATCCATCACCCATCCGGGATCCATCCCGGAGACGAAAATCGACGCATCCCCTTCTCGGCAGGCACTCTCGATCGCGGCGCGCACTTCCTCGGGGCAGAGGTCCGGGTGCAACAGCGGATAGAACGACGTCGAGACAACATCCACGCCCGCGCGCAAAAGCCGCTCGAGATCCGCCAGAGCCTCGGCGGGCCGCATATCCCCGCTGGCCGTATAAGCCACCACATCCAGTCCGGCGGCCAGAGCCTGATCCACGTCGCGCGTCGCCTGAACGCCCAGCGGGTCCAGACCCACCAGACCACCCGCATCCTGACCGTCCTTGTCCGGCGATGAGACCATTACCGCCGCCAGCTCGAGTTCGCCATGACTGACCACGGCGCGTACGGCCGGTCGACCCACATTTCCAATGCCCCAGACTCCGGTTCGAATTGCCATCGCCGGAAGCTAGCAGAAATCAGGCGCGAGCTTCTACTCAGTTTGAAGTTTCAGATTTCTGCTCGCGCAACAGAACCATCGGGTCGCGAAAGTCCACAGAACCCGCAACCCCACCACCCGCGTCAATCGCATCATGCATCTGGTAGCCGAGAAGCGCCTGTACCCGCTCGGGCAGGTCCCGCGCGACCTCCATCGGAATGTTCAGATAGTTATTCTCCTCGGTGCGGATCCAGCCGACAATAAAACTGAGATGAATCCCGCGACGCCATCGATCCACTGTGCGATTGGTGCCCGCCCCGTGAATTGTACTGCCCAGATAAAGGGCCATGGAGCCGGCTGGCATCTCGGCAATGGCGACCTCATGGGGCTCGGCCTGGCGCGAGCGATCCTCCCAGAGGTGGCTTCCGGGCACAAAACAGGTCGCTCCGATCTCTTCGGTGAAATCGGTCAATGCGGTCATCGATGCGATCTGAAACGTGGGACATGGCTTGGGCATATGTGGCCAGACATCTTCGTCGCGGTGCAGAAACTGAGCCACGGCATCCGGTCCAACTTCGAGTACCTGCGCGACGTTCATCTGGTAGCTGGAACCCGCCTTGAGCAGAATTTCCTCACAGATCTCGGCCAGCCGCGGATGGGTGAGAACGTCGCAAAAAGTCCGCGACTTGACCGGCAAGGCACCCATCCGGCGCGTCTTGTCTCCGTAGAACATCTGCAGCATCGGATTCATATCCGGGACGGTGGTCGCGGCCTCGCGCATGAAAGGGTCCAACTCCTGATTCATGCGCTGAAGCTGTTCGGGCGTCACCAGCCCCTCCAGAATCACCACACCGTCGCGTTGGAGAACTTCGAGCAACTCTTCTTTCGATTCCGTCGCTTGCCGATGTTCGATCTGCTCTGCCATACGCGATTCTTACGCCGGTAGCCGCGAGAATTGCAACCGGACTCCATGGACTCCGACGAGTAGCGGTCTGTCGGATCGCCCAAGACCGAAAGACGTCTTCTGATCCCCAAGTACGCAAAGATCCTGCCACATTTCTCCTTGAGACCAACACGCATCCCCATATGATCGGGCATTCCGAAAGGGGATCTGATGAAACGAGCACACCAAACCAAAGGGACCATGGAACGGGCACGCCGGCGGACCTTGGGCGCCGGCATCGCCGTGAGCATCGCAGCCTTGAGTCTCGGCGGCATCGGCTGTGCAACGCCCACGGGACAGGCCAGGCACCACCCCGCAGAGCACAGTACTCAAGTCCGCGATCTGACGCTGTACGAAGTGACGCGTGCGGAGCAGCCGACCTCCTATCTCTTCGGAACGTGTCATATGGGCATTTCTCTGGTGCAAATGCTTCCTGCGAAATACGAAGCTCTGCTCTCCGAGGAGATGTTCTTTGTCGGCGAAATCGATGTGCAGGATTCCAGTCTCACTCCGGACTTGCTGGAGCTGCCCGATGACCAGACCTTGAGCGAGTACATGGGCGAAGATAAGTGGTCGGAAGTGGTGGACGTTCTCGAAATCGGACCTGCCGCCACGAAACTCGATCGCATGCACCCCTTTGTCCTGCTCGGGATCTCTACCCAGAAAGGCATCGCGAACCAGATGTCCGAAACCGCAGGTATCGGCGTGGATCAGGAATTGCGAGCCATCGCCCGGGATCGGTCGCTGACCACTGCATGGCTGGAGACACCCGCGGAGCAATTGGCCATGATGAAGAGTCTTCCCATGGAACAATGGATCGAGGTGCTGCACGCGATGACAGATCCCGAATTTGACACCAAACGAGAAGAATCCATGACCCGAATGCTCGACGCGTGCAGCACAGGCGAAGCCAAAAAGTTCTTGATCGCATTGCAGAAGATGGACTCCGAGGAAGATGCGTTCGACGAATGGAAGGAACTCTTGACGACCAAACGCAATCAGAACTGGACACCGAAACTCGACACGATGTTCTCCGAGGGCCCTCATTTTGTGGCTGTCGGCGCACTCCATCTCTACGGAGACCAAGGGTTGGTCGAGTTGCTGGAACAACGCGGGTATACAGTCCGACAACTCAAGGGGGTGACGGCATCCTCGCCGATGGTCTCGCAGTCCGCCTTCCTGCAACAAACCGAACTCCAATATAATGCGATGTTCTGCACCGAGACAGGCGTGATCCCCCAATGTACCGGGGCCACGCCAAAGGAGTGCAAGTGGCAGACCGCGGCAAACATCCGCGACTGCACAGCGCCCGCAGTCGCTGCGATCAGCGAGACCGCCGCGAACACGACCACACGAATGTCGCCCCAGGCCGCTGCCAAGTTCGGGCAGGAATTGGGAATTTGTCTTGGACTGAAAAACTCGGAAAACCTGCTTCGCAGCATGCCCCAAGCCAAACCGGGACCGGGCTGCCGAGCCGCGCTGGAATCGCTGCAGGAAATGGCGTCCCAGATGCAGATGTGATTTGGCGCATCCAGAGTAGCGACGCTCGGATTCCGTCCGCGGCCCCCGTGGATTTGATAAAAGATCGCCGAGGCACGCGTTTCGATAAAGCCATTGCGGCGTCCATTCATTTCGAATGGCCGCCGGGGTGTAACGATAGCAATAGCGCTTGGGAAAACTTCCTGAGAAAGCGCAACCGGGAACTTTCGCAGAAGTCCCGGCCGCGCTGAAATCTCGGTCTAGAAAATTTCGAACAGTCCGGCGGCACCCTGCCCGCCACCGATGCACATGGTCACAACGCCCCATTTGGCCTTGCGACGCTTGCCTTCAAGCAGGAGATGACCCACACATCGCGCGCCGGTCATACCGAAGGGATGGCCGACCGAAATGGAGCCGCCGTTCACGTTGTACTTCTCGGGGTCGATCCCGAGCGTGTCACGGGAATACAGGCACTGGCTGGCGAACGCCTCGTTGAGTTCCCAGAGGTCAATATCGTCGACGGTCAGGCCGGCGCGCTCGAGCAGGCGTGGCACGGCGTAGACCGGACCGATGCCCATTTCGTCAGGCTTGCAGCCGGCGGCCGCAAAGCCTCGAAAGGCACCCAGAGGTTCCAGGTTCCGCTTGCTGGCTTCGCCTGCCTCCATCAAGACGAGCGATGCCGCACCATCGGATAGCTGCGAGGCGTTACCGGCGGTAATATAATGCTCTTCTCCGCGGATCGGCTTTAGTCCGGACAAGCCCTCAAGGGTGGTGCTGGGGCGATTACATTCATCGCGTGTCACCGTGTAGGCCTTTTCCGAGGTCTCGCCTGTCTCTCGATCCTTCACGATCATCACGGTGTCCATGGGAACGATCTCGTCCTTGAAGAGATCGGCTTCCTGCGCTGCGGCCGTGCGGCGCTGGCTCTCGAGAGAATATTCGTCCTGCGCCTCGCGACTGACGTTGTAGCGGTCCGCCACGATGTCCGCGGTCTCGATCATCGGCATCCACAGTCCGGGGTATTCCTCGGCCAGCGGCTTGTCGACCTGCAGGGTAAACCCCTTGCCGGTCATGCTATGCGTGATCGATTCCACACCGGCACCGACAACGATCGGCGCGCCGTCGACAATGATCCGTCCCGCGGCGGTCGCGATCGCGTTGAGACCGGAAGAGCAATGGCGGCTGACGGTCACGCCGGCGGTTTCAATCGGACAACCGGCCTTGAGCGCCGCTACGCGACCAATATTATTGCCGGTCGTCCCCTGCGGGTTTCCGCAACCGAGTACGACTTCTTCCACCTCGGCAGGCTCGATGCCCGCGCGCTCGATCGAGTGCTTGATGGCATGGCCTGCCATGGCGGCCCCGCCGGTATTGTTGAATCCGCCACGATTGGACTTGGCCAGTCCGGTTCGCGCGGTCGAAACGATGACTGCTTCACGCATATTAATTTCCTCTCTAATCTCGGGGATCGGCCCCGCCGATCGACGGAGACCCTGTGTTTCATATCACCGGAAAACCGATCTGGCACTGAAACCCGCGCGGCGCACTCGGAACAGTATATTTCGGGCAATCCTGCAGACCCGGCCTCATGCCCCTCGGGGGGGGGCTGTATCCCCAAGCGTGGGGACCCATGTCCTGGCGAGGAAAAAGCTCCATGGGACTGCCCCATAAACGCTCGATGGTTTTCAGGAAGCCTCGGAAAGTCGCGGGGATGTCGTCAGCGCCCCTCTTCCCTGACCGGATGCGCTCGAATATGAGGGTCAGTGCTGGGGCGTACAGACGTAGCAGGGTTCGTTTGCACCAGGCGGGCACGGTCGCACCTGACAGACGCCAATCGGTCCATCTGGTCGCTGACAACGCTGGCCGATCGCCGAACACGAATCCGAAGGGGGCGGCTCGACCATCGAGCCCGGATCGCAGCCAGCCAGCACCACCAGTGCGACCAGCAGTGCCGACCATCGGAGGACCACGCCGAGGAGTGCGCAAAAATCCCGGCCTGAAGTCATGGGAATATCAGCTTGCATTCCCTCCACCTACTTGGAATCAACGAGCAGCGAAAGCTGATGCCAGAAGGAGACCCTCGACGATGCATTTTCAGCACGGACACTTTCACGCCCTACAACCAAAAACACCCTCGCCAAAGGCCTTCCCCGTGCACCGGGTCCGTATTCGCGAAGAATTGAATATTGCGTATATCGCCGAAGGCGCAGGCTACCCCATCTTGTTGCTGCACGGATGGCCGGAAACCAAGCGGATCTGGTGGCGGAATATCGAACCTCTTGTTCAGGCCGGCTACCGCGTCATCGTTCCGGACCTGCGGGGCTTCGGGGATTCTGACGTCTCTCAGGACGATCGCCACGATATTACGGAGTACTCGCTCGACTGCCAGGATCTCATGACGCGCGTGCTCGGCCATGACCGCTACTCGATTGCCGCGGGCGATGTTGGCGGCGTCGTCGCAATCGATATGGCCTTGCGCTTCGATACCCATGTGGACCGTCTCTGCTTTTTCAATAGCGTCCCCCCTTTTCTCGGAGCCGCCTATACCGATCAAGGTTTGGACGAAGCAGGTTTGCGAGGTGATGCCACCGGCGACTATCGCCAATGGCAGGGCCATCAGCCCGACGCACTGATCGAGCAACTCGACACTCCGGCCCGGCGACGGCGCTGGGTCGCCGATATGTATGGGCATCGCCTTTGGGCGGCCCCCGCCACCTTCACCGAATCTGACATCGATTTCATGAGCGAACCTTTTGCGGATGCGGCCCATATGGAGGCAAGTTGGGCGTGCTACCAATTGGAAGCAGGCACGCGAACCGCCAGAGAATTCCCGCGACTTCTGGAGAAGGTTCCGACGCGCACATTGCTACTTTATGGCCCCGAAGATCACGTGATTGGCGATGATTTCGTGAGCCGCTGCGAGATTGCCTTTCTCGACCGGGTCGGTCCTCTTGTCGTGCCCGGCGCGGGACACTTCCTGCAATGGGAACGTGCCGATATCTTCAATGACCTGCTGGCAATGTTTCTCGGAGACCTGCGCTAGGCCTGATCGGCCAGCAGTTCTTGCACTCGCTGGGCTACAGCGACCAGAACCTGCGCACAGGGCTCGCAATTCCCGCCGCAACATTCGGGCCATTGCTTGCGAGGTAGCTTGATGATCGGTCGCACCAGATCCCGATAGTAGGATTGCAGACCGAGTTCATCGCTCGCCTGGTCGAGTGCGTGGGTGAGAACATCAGACACGGGTTGTTGCTAACAACAGCGCCCCACCAACTCCAGAAAAACTCTCCGGCAATGCCGCGCGACGAAGCTCGGATCAGGAGCGGCGATCCCGAATCAGAACTTCCTGACTGACGGTCGCCACCAACTGCCCCTCGCGATCAAAAATTGAGCCGAGAGCCATCCCGTGGGAACCAATCAGGCTCCGGCATTCAAACGAATGCAACTGAAACTCATCGGCGCGAACGGGACGATGAAACCAGATCGCATGATCGAGGCTCGCGTTCCAGAGCATATCCTCTTCCGACTCAAAGCCCTTGAAACTGGGGTGCCGCACCATCACACTCTCACAGGGAAGATCGTCAGAGAGGTAGGCCAGAGCGCAGGCCTGGACAAGGGGGTCGGCGTCGGAGAGATCATCACAGATTCGCATCCAGATACGCAGCGAATCAGCCCTCTCAACATCCCGACGTTCAAAAAGTTGTGTCCATGAAGTATTGGCGACAGAATCGGGGCCAGCGACGTCCGGGATCGACAGCTGCTCGTAATCTTTCGGTGTCTCATGGCTGAGCTGAAAGGAAGCCGAGAGGTTGAGGATGGCACCGTTCGCCTGTCGCGCCACAACGCTTCGTGTCGCAAAGCTCCGCCCGTTGCGAATCCGATCAACCTCAAAACGAATCGGCTGCTTCGAGTCCCCCAGACGGATAAAATAAGCGTGCAGCGAATGCACCTCGAACCCGGGGTCTACTGTTTCCCCCGCGGCACGGAGAGCCTGTGCGACGATCTGGCCGCCGTAGAGTCCACCCCAGGGATAATCGGGACCGTGGGCCACGAAGGTATCCGGACCGTGCGCCTCGAGCCGCATCATTTCAAGAAAGTTCATGAACTCTTCCTTAAATGAGCCGATGACCGATGTCCCGTCGGAGCCCGACCCTCAGCAACTGGCACCCGGGAGTTTCCCTCCCGAACGGGTGTTCCTCAGGATCTCCGCCAGACGACGCTATGATTATTGGCCGGCATCGGGACCGTCTCCAGACGAGAAAATCCCCAATCGCGCGCGACTTTGGTCACATCGTCGATCGAGCGGACCCCCCACTCCGGATTGCGAAAGCGAAGCGAAACATCGAAGTTCTCGTTGCTGGGCACTGGTTCACGACCCGGGAAACGATAGGGGCCGTATGTGACCACCACGCCGCCGTCGCGCAGGATCCGATCCGCACCGCGAAATAGGCCGATGCAGCTCTCCCAGGGGGCTATATGAATCATGTTCGAACATAAGATGGCATCCGCCTCGCCGACGCCCCATGGCTCTTCGCGAGTGTCCAGCTCCTGAGCCGGTTCCAAGTTGGCCAAGCCCGCGTCCTGACGCCAGGCCTCAATACTCTCTCGTGCTTCGCTGTCCGGATCGGTGGGCACCCACTGCAGATCCGGAAGATTGCGTGAAAAATGTAACGCGTGCATGCCTGTGCCGGCCGCGATCTCGATCACGCGCCCCTCATGCGGAAAAACTCGACGGAGCACATCCAACAAAGCCTCTCGGTTTCGCTCACAGGCCGCCGAGTATATTCGCCGGTCAGACACTTGCTCCTCGCCTTCGAACGCAATTTTTCCCTTCGTCATGTCTGGTTCGACGTCTACCCCCGGATTCGCTTCGAGTCGTCATTTATATTTCATCCCCTAACCCTTCATTTTTGCGCATAGCGCATAGATTCTGGCAAAAAAACCCGGAGCGATCGCAAGATCTCGTCGATTCCCGATGCAATGTGGGTCTAAGGGGGCGTTTACCGACAATACAGCCGCCGCCCTTTCGCCGACTGCTCCAGTCCAGTATCTCCCCTCGAGTTGTGAACGTTCTCGAGAACCAGATTACTCAGGAAATCCTGCGCCGACGTACGTTTGCCATCATCTCCCACCCGGATGCCGGCAAAACGACCCTCACCGAAAAAATCCTGCTTTTCGGGGGAGCCGTGCGGGAGGCTGGCGCCGTCCGAGCCCAAAAAGCAAGCAAGCATGCGACCAGCGACTGGCTGGAGATCGAAAAACAGCGCGGAATTTCCGTCTCGAGTTCCGTCATGCACGCAGATTACGCGGGCATCAGGATCAATATCCTCGACACCCCGGGCCATCGCGATTTCAGCGAAGACACCTACCGGACGTTGATAGCCGCCGACAGCGCGGTCATGTTGATTGACGCGGCCAAGGGCGTGGAAGCCCAAACCCGACGACTCTTCGAAGTCTGCCGGATGCGCAAAATCCCCATCTTCACTTTCATCAATAAGATGGATCGCCACGGGCAGGACCCCCTCGATCTGCTCAGTGAAATCGAAGATGTTCTGGGCATCGAATCCGTGCCGGTCAATTGGCCTGTTGGCGCAGGCAAGGAATTTCGCGGCACCTACGATCGGCTGTCCCGTCGTCTCGATTTGTTCTCCGGAGGAAACCACGGAACCACAACCGTCGACCAGCAGTCCGTAGACGGCGAACCCGAGAGCGAAGAAATCCAGAAAGCCCTGGGGCATCTCTCGGAGAGCGTCATGGAAGGGCTCGAACTGCTCGAAGGCGCTGGCACCGAATTCGACGAGGGCCGTATCCGTCGCGGCCAACAAACGCCTGTTTTTTTCGGCAGCGCTCTGACCAATTTCGGATTGAAACCCTTTCTTGATCGCTTCGTGGAACTCGCCCCTCAGCCCTTGGCTCGACGTGCGATGTCTGCCGAAGAGGTCGACCCGACGACTGGAGGGTTCTCCGGCTTCGTTTTCAAGATTCAAGCGAATATGGACCCTGGCCACCGAGACCGCATTGCTTTCATTCGCATTTGCTCCGGAAAATTCGAGCAAGGGGTTCAGGCCGTCCACCGGCGAAGCGGCAAGACGATGCGATTGAGCAAATCGACACTACTGATGGGTCGGGGTCGGGAGGGCGTCGAGGAAGCCTACCCGGGTGACGTCGTCGGCCTGTTCGACCCAGGCTTTCTCCAGATTGGCGATACGATTTGCGCGAGCGGCGATTTCGACTTTCCCGAATTACCGACCTTCGCACCCGAACATTTCATGCGCGTCGAATTGGGCTTGGTCTCCAAGCGAAAAGCCTTGCAAAAAGGCCTCGATCAACTGGCTCATGAGGGAGCGATCCAGATTTTTTCTGACCCCGAGGGTGCCGGAGCTACAATTTTGGGCGCGGTCGGACCGCTGCAATTCGATGTCCTCAAACACCGTCTGGCAAGCGAATACAAAGTCGAGCTTCGCCTATCACCGCTGACGTTCTCGGTGGCACGTTGGGCGACCGGAGATTTCAAACCAGAAATGGTTGGACACTCGCGGTTGAGCAAGCTGGTCTACGACCATGTCGGTCGACCCGTTCTCGTATCGCAGGGAGTCAATTTTCTCGAGCGAATCCTCGCGGAACACGAGGGCGTCGGACTCGCTGAAACCCCGCCGATGCAGGCTTGATCGAAACAATCAGGAGCCATTACCGTGACAAATGAAAACGAGGGCAACAGCCCGATCGTGGATCCCGAAGCGTGGATCGCCCCGTCCGTGCAAATGTTCGGAAAAATCCACATCTCGGCCGGGGCCTCTGTTTGGTACAACTCGGTATTACGGGCCGAAAGCCATCATATCTCTATCGGTCGCATGACGAACCTTCAGGACTTCGTAATGGCACATATCGGTTACGCCAGCCCGACGATCATTGGCGATTTCTGCTCGATCACGCATCATACAACGATTCATGGCTGCACGATTGGCAAAAATTGCCTGATCGGGATCAATGCGGTGATCATGGACGGAGCAGTAATTGGCGAGGGCTCGATTGTCGCAGGTGGGGCTCTGGTGACCGAGGGAAAGGAATTTCCGCCCTATTCCATTATCGGTGGTGTCCCCGCAAAACTGCTGGCCACAAGAGACAGCACGCACGCCAACCGCATGAATGCCTGGTACTACCACCGCAACGCCGAAGCGTATCGCAACGGGGACCATCGCGCCTGGAGCGGCGATGCTCACGCGCTATGGCTCGAAAAAAAGATGCGCGAAATTCAGGCGGGCACCGACGAATAGTCGCCGAGAACTGCCGGACTTGTCTCCCCTCTCGTGACCTTCTAGGCTGCCGCGATGCGATGGGAATATCAAAAAGGACTCCATGACCTCGGCAATGGCTCCTACGCATGGCTCGCTCCGGATGGCACGTGGGGCTGGAGCAATGCAGGCCTGATCGTCGATAGCGGGGAATCCCTGCTTGTCGATACTCTTTTCGACCTTCGCATGACGCAGGAGATGCTTGACTCGATGCGGAGCGCCGAACCCCAAGCCGCCGCTTCGATCGGGACGCTGGTCAATACGCATGCCAATGGGGATCATTGCCACGGCAATGAGCTCGTTCACGGAGCGGAGGTGATCGCCTCGAAGGCCAGCGCCGAGGAAATGGCCGAGGTCACGCCCGAGATGCTCGCAGGCATGATGGACATGGCCGCGGATGGCGAGGATGATCTTTCCGGCTACCTCCGACATTGCTTCGGTGCCTTCGATTTTCATGGGATCCGCCACACCCCTCCCACCCGCACCTTCACAAAAAACCTCAGTCTCGACGTCGGGAACAAAAAGGTCGAATTGATCGAAGTCGGCCCCGCGCATACTCGGGGAGATGTCCTGGTCCATGTCCCCGAGGACCGAACCGTGTTCACAGGAGATATCCTTTTCATTGGGGGCACCCCCATCATGTGGGCCGGCCCGGTCGAGCGCTGGATTGATGCCTGTCGTCGTATCGAAGAGATGGATGTGGAAACGGTTGTTCCCGGCCATGGCCCGATTACCGATGCACAAGGGGCCGCCGAGGTGCGCGGGTATCTGGAGTGGCTGCGCGCGGAAGCCCGCGACCGCTTCGATGCCGGCATGGAGGCCGTGGAAGCCGCCAAGGATATCGCATTAGGCCCCTATGCCGACTGGTCGGATGCGGAGAGAATTGCGGTCAACGTGCATACGATGTTTCAAGATTTCGCCGCCAAGGACACGTCCCCAAGCACGCTCGAGCTCTTCACCAGCATGGCGACCCTCAGGCAGTTCCAGACGCGATCCATCAACTAAAAAAGGTTCAGAATACGCGCGAACCTCAAATTCTCGATTAAAAATAGTGCTTTTTTATTTTAGCTACACACCTGTGTATCATTGCACTCTAATGTAAAATGGCGATAGATTCTCCTGATGGGTGCTGCAGAAGCCATCGCGTTGGGAGAATCCACCTCCCGACGGGAACGAAAAAAACAGGAACTGCAAAACCGCATCCTCCAGAGCGCACAACAGTTATTCGAGGATAAAGGCGTATCCGCGACCACCGTGGCCGAGATCTGCGAGGTTGCCGATGTCGCGACCAAGACCTTTTTCAATCACTTCTCCACCAAGCAACAACTGGTCGAGAGACTGGCCCATGCTTCGCTGAATATTTTCCTTGCCGACCTCGCCTCCCTCCGGACCGAAGCAACCGATCTTCAAGATTGGCTGCTTCGCTTCTTTGCGAAAATGGCCGACACTGTAACGCAGGCCGGGCCCATGCACCGAGAACTGGTCAACGAAATCGTTCATGCGATCTCGAGCGACTCAAACGAGACACGACAAAAGTTGCAACTGCGCGAAGCCTTTCTCGACGTCGTCCGCGACGGAGTCGCGCGCGGCGAAATCGGCACGCAGCACGACGCAGAAACTCAGAGTGAACTGATCATCGGAGCCTTCTATTCCCTGATGTTCAGCTGGACACACCTCGAAGAATATCCAATTCGCGAGCGCGCACGCGCACTCGCGCTTCTGCTTGGCGATACGCTGCGAACCCAAAATCAAGACAAGGAGATACCCCATGGCTCGGCGTGAAGACGAACACGTACAGCTTCCGATCCCCAACGGCTGGTATGCCGTCTGCTGGAGCCGCCAGCTTCAGGATGGCGAAGTTCAATCCGTTCATTGTTTCGGCGAGGATCTGGTCGTCTTTCGGACCCGCTCGGGGCAAGCGCGAGTGCTGGATGCGTACTGTTCCCACCTCGGCGCTCACCTTGGCGAGGGGGGTCGCGTCGTCGGCGAAACGATTCAATGCCCGTATCACGCGTGGCAGTATGACGGCGAAACAGGGGTATGCGCGAAGATTCCCTACTGCGAGCAAATTCCGAAAAAAGCCCTTGTACGTCCTTGGGAAGTCCGCGAACGAAACGGATTTGTCTTCGTATGGTACCACGCGCGGCAAGAGCCGTCGTCGTGGGAAGTGCCCATTCTGGAGGAGATCGGCGACCCCGAATGGACCGAGCCGCGCGAGTTCGAAATCGAAGTCCCCATTCATGTGCAGGATATTCACGAGAACAATAATGATCCCGTGCACTTTCAGGTTGTCCACGGCATGGATGATATTATGGATACCGAAGAGATCGAGTATTCGGCCGATGGCAGAATCTCGAAGCTGATCGGCCATAATGAAAGGGTGACGCCAATGGGCACCTTCCAGACAACCTTGGAGCGCGAGTCCTTTGGCATCGGCATGAGCACCGTTCGAACCATCGGCATTCCCGGCGCCGGCCTCCTGCTCTTTTCATCGACAACCCCGATCGAACCCAATCGAACGATTTCACGCTGGCTGATCACCGTCACAAAAAATCTCGTCGATCTCGTCGGTGAAGAGTTCCAGCAAAATCTGGTCAAGGGTGTGGAAGACGATATGCGTATCTGGAAACACAAAGTGCACCGCAAACAGCCCGTCTTCTGCAAAGAAGATAAATTCCTCGGCGAGTACCGCCAATGGGTCAAGCAGTTTTACGTCTGAGCTTGGAGAAAACAGAAATGAAAAATTATATTGTTGTTTCGAGCGATGGTCACGCCGGGCTCAAACCCGAAGCCTATCGCAACTACGTCGACCCCGAGTTCCGAGAGACGTTCGACGTGGCATTGCCGATTCAGATCGAGCAAACCCAGATTGCTGCAAAAAAGTTCCTGGTCGACGAAATTAACGAAGATTGGCGTCAGGGACACGAGCGAGGACTGAGTGGCGCGTGGGACCACCAGGCCCGCAATGAGGTTCTGGATGCCGACGGTATCGCAGCCGAAGTCCTCTTCCCCGACGGTATTACCGAGATGAATGCCCCGCCCTTCGGTGCCGGCATTTCTCTTCCAACGGAAAATATTGTTCCCGAACTCCAATGGGCTGGCGCCCGCGCCCACAATCGTTGGCTGAGCGAGTTCACGTCGCAGCAACCCGATCGTCGGATCGGCATCGCCATCGTGCCCGCGCTCTGGGATGTCGACGAGGCCGTCGCCGAGGTCCGATGGGCCAAAGAGAACGGACTGCGCGGCGTCATGCTCCCGGTTCAATGGGGGAAGCTGGCCGGCTATCACGACCCTAAATACAACCCCCTCTGGGAGGCCATCGAGGATCAGAACCTCGCCATCCACTTCCACTCCGGCCCCGCGCCGACCGCCGAATACTTCGGAGATCTGACCGACCCCGATGCCAAACCTCTCCCTGGAGCCATGGGGATCTATGTCTCGGAAGTCTGCTGGTTCAACGTAAGACCGTTGACCTTCATGATTTGGGGCGGAGTCTTTGAGCGCTATCCGAAACTCAAAGTAGCGATCACTGAGGGAACGATTGTCTGGGTTCCCGAGTACCTCAACCTGCTTGAGCATCGATATGCACAAACTCGCGAGTCGCAAAAATTAGGAGACTATACGAGCCACCTCTCGATGAGTCCTACCGAGTATTTCAACCGCAATGTGAATCTCGGCGCCTCCTGCCTGTCACGACGCGAGGCCGAGATGCGGGGGGATATCGGCACAAGCAATATAATGTGGGGCAGTGATTACCCCCACCCCGAAGGCACTTGGCCCATCACCAGGGAACAAATGCATACTTCGCTTGATGGACTTCCCGATAACGATATCGAAGCCATCCTCGGCCGCAATGCGATCGAGTTCTATGGCCTCGATGAAAAAGCTCTCCTCCCGCACGCCGAGCGGATCGGTCCGGCACGCGAATCTTTCCAATCGAACAAGGCCTAGAAAGGAAAAATCTATGGCAATCCTGCGCTATGTGAAATCCGCCGAGCAGATCGCAAAAGCGGCTGACGCCAACCCCGAATTCATGGAGTCAACGGTATATTCGATCCGCTGCGTCTATGAGACCGACCCCGCAATCCACAGAGCCGTCCTGCCCCAGCCTCTCGAGCCGGCTGACAAGCCCGAAGTTTGTCTGACCTTCTCGAAAGTCGCGATGCATATCTCTCCGGAATTCACCTTCGAGATCGGATCAGCCGTATTTGGTGTCCGCGCCAGCTACGAAGGAGTCCCGGGCACTTACCTCATCACCATGCCCATGACGACCGAGCAGGCCGTGGTTCCCGGACGCGAAACTTTTGGCGAGCCCAAAAAGATTGCCGAAATTGATTTCCAGCACGAGGGCTCTTCCGTGTCCTCTGCTGTCTCCCGGATGGGCATGACCTATCTCTCCGCCAGAGGCACTCTCGGCAAGGAACTCGGTCCACGCGAATGGAAGGAATACGGGTACTGCTTCAAGGCCCAGCCTTCCTGCGAAAAAGGCAAGGCCTTCGACGTCGATCCGATTCTGGTTCGTCTGGAATGGCGCCATACCAACAAGCAAGTCTGGGAAATTGAAAATCCCGAAATCATTTTGGGCGAGTCTCCTATGGACCCGGTCGCTGATATTCCGGTTCGCAAGATCATCAGTTGCGTTTTCGAAGAAGGCTCCAGCGAAAGCAACGGGAGCGTGCTGCGCTCGGTGCCCGGCGACTGGCTGCTGCCCTTCCTCCACCAACGCTATGACGATACCAGCGGCGAAGGCGTCGAGATCGCCGGCTGAATCGGGGACCCATGGACTATAAAGGAAAAACAGCCGTCATCACCGGCGGAGCCAGCGGCGTCGGACGAGCCATGGGTGCGAGATTTCTCCGCGAGGGCATGAAGGTTGTCCTCTCGGATGTCGAGTCCGGGCCTCTGCAGGCCACCGTCGATGAGCTTCTTCCGCTCGGATCTGTCTCCGGCGTCACCTGCGACGTCTCCAAATTCGAACAAGTTGAAAATCTGGCGAGCGAGGCCGTGGCTCGCCACGGCAAGGTACACCTGCTGTGTAATAATGCCGGCGTCAGCGCCTACGAGGACGTCCCGGCGTGGGACCTGCCAATCAATGATTGGCGCTGGGTCTTTGACGTCAACATCATGGGCGTCGTTCACGGGATCAAGGCCTTTGTACCCGGGATGATTGCCCACGGTGAAGAAGGTGCTGTCATGAACACATCGTCGGGAAACGGCGGGCTTCTGGTTCTACCTTTCACCCCCAGTTACTCCGCCAGTAAAGCGGCCGTAAGCAGCATCACCGAAACCTTGTACCACCAGCTGAAGGTGAATCAGACCAGACTACGCGCTCACGTTTTATATCCGGGGCCGCATGTGGTGGCGTCGAATATCTTCACGGCCTACCGCAATCGCCTGCCGGGCTATGAGAGAGGGCAGGAGCAGGCGGCGCCCTATATGACGATCGACGACCTGAAGACGATGTACGAAGGTATGGGGCGACATTTTGAGACGACCACGCCGGAGGAAGTTGCGGATCACGCTTGGGATGGTTTGCAATCCGGAAGCTATTTTATCAACCCAACTTCCGACGAACTCATCGAACAGATGAGGGCCCGGTTCGAAGCCATTCTGGCAAAACAAGACCCTCCGGGTTGAGCCGAAATCGCCTCAGCGAGCCACGGGATCATGGGGTCCCGTGGCTCCTTTGATTATTGGCCCAGAAGATTACCCAGAATTCCCTTCGCCGCAGCGCCCGCCTCGCCACCGAGATGCTCGTCGACCAGCTTGCCAATTTGCTTCTCGGCTTCTGCTTTCGCGACAGCCGTGCCGACTTTCGAGACATAGGTCTGGGCGATCGCCTGAGCGAGCACTTCCGGCGCGGCTCCCGCACCTCCGCCCACATTGGACTGACGGAGAGCGGGGACCTTGGCGTTGAAATCCTTGCCCCCAACCGCCGACAGATCAGCTCCCAAGCTGGCACCGGCAATCTCCAACCGGTTGATCCGCACGCGGAGGTCACCCGAGGACGCACTGCTCGAGGCTGAGGAGGGTTTGCTCGAAGATCCCGAGATATTCGCCAGCAAGGCCTGGATATTGGTGGAACCGTTCGCCGCAAGGATCAGCTTCACGGAAGGAGACTTCACGGTGACCTCGGTAATCACGATAGGGTCCTGAGATAATATCGACGCCGGGTCGATCCCGATGACGATGTCCTGAAACGAAATTGCTTCGCCGTCAAAGCCCTTCGGGTTGGCCACGGTCAGACCGGCAATCGAACCCTTGGCCTCCTTGAGCGAGATCTTGACGTCCGAGACACGCACGGTCGTGCCCAATGCCTTGGATCCACTCTCCTCGATCAAACTGGCAACAATCCCGTCGAGCGAATTGGCCAGATAATAGAGTCCACCACCGGCCAGCAGGACCAAAATCACCAAAAACATTCCAATTTTACGCATTTATTCCTCCCCCTTTTGACTCTTACCATCGAGGGTTCGCGGCCTGGAATCAAGGCGAGCATGATTCCCCTGCACACTCGCGCCCTTGCCCGCGGCCGCGACTAACGCATCGCAGCATTATTTTTCGCTTGTCACCTGCCTCCCGCAGGAGTAGCGGTGGGCACGCATAGATAAATCAATCGATTGAACCAGAACCGCCAACCGGAACCCTCCAGAGGAGTCAAAATGACAGGAACTGCGAAAATGAAACTCTCGAACGGATTTTTCTATACTCTCGTCGGGGCGATGACGGTGGCACTCGTGGGCATGGCACCGGCCAACGCCGAAGCCAAGGACAAGCTCATCATGAGCATGACGCAGGACGGATCAGGGTCCGACCTTTTTGTCGGCTGTCAAAGCAGCGGCCTGGTGAAAATGATGGGCCCCAAGATTCAGGTGCAGCTGAAAAAACTGGCCGGAAAACCGAGCGGCGACGGTATTCTATGCACGGACGATGACATTATTTGCATTATCGAATCGGACGTTCATATGTCCGGTGCTCAGGATGTTTTTGTTTCGCGCACCGTGGTTCGAGGAGATCTCAAAAGAGGAAACCTGAAGATCAAGCACGATACCTGCGACGATAACCCGGCCCTTTGTGCAGTTCCCATTCTGGATGTCCGAACCACGGGTACGCAGGTTACTTGTTTCGAGGCCGATCCCGACTTCGTGACGCCGACATTCAGCGGCGGCCCGCTGCATGCTTGCGCAGGCGTTGCTCTGAGTGCCTTTCCCCTGCCGACCAGCCAAGTGATTGCAGAAACCGGGATGATGGGGACCTGCGACGGTTGAGCTCGCACTGAATGCCGGAAAAGTTTGACTCGCTGGCGGCGCCACATTAGGAAGGGAGTTCCACTCAATTCGGAGGCTCCGCCTGCCCTTCAAGGGCCGTTCCTGTCCCCCATCATGTTCGATTCACTTTCTGAAAAACTGGATAGCGTATTCCGCCGCGTGCGAGGCACGGGCAAGCTGACCGAGGCCAATATCGAGGAGGCCCTGCGTGATGTGCGCCTGGCGCTGCTCGAAGCCGACGTTCATCTCGACGTCGCCAAATCCTTCATCGAGAAGGTCAAGACTCGCGCGATGGGCCAGGAAGTCCTTCGCAGCCTCACCCCCGAACAGCATCTGATCAAAATTGTCGGGGAAGAGTTGGTCGCCATCATGGGCGGCGCCACCGGTAGTCTCGATCTTTCAGGCGAGGGCCCGGTCATCCTGATGCTCGTTGGCTTGCAAGGTTCAGGCAAGACCACGACGACCGCCAAGCTCGCCAAGCATCTGATCGCGTCGGGGCGGCGCCCCTATCTGGTGCCGCTCGACCTTTCTCGCCCGGCAGCCATCGAACAGCTGAAAACACTGGCCGGTCAGGTGGGCGACGGGTGCGCCGTCCACGATACGCCCAGCGATACCAAGGACGCTGTCGCTGTCGCCACCGCGGCTGTCGCAGCAGCAAAAGCCGGTTTCCACGACACGATTCTGGTCGACACCGCGGGCCGTCTTGCCGTTGATGAAGCCCTGATGTCCGAATTGACTCATGTTCGTGACACCATTCGCCCGCAGCAAACTCTGCTGGTCGCGGACGCGATGACCGGTCAGGACGCGGTCGCGGTCGCCACCGGATTCCGCGATGGCGTTGGTATCGACGGAATCATCCTCTCGAAAATGGAGGGTGATGCCCGCGGCGGCGCCGCGCTCTCCCTCCACGCAACCACGAGCAAGCCCGTATTGTTCACCGGTATCGGCGAAAAATTGGAAGATCTGGAGGTCTTCCACCCGGATCGCGTTGCCAATCGCATTCTCGGCATGGGCGATATGATGTCCCTGATCGAGAAGGCCGAGGCCGCCTTCGACAGCAAGGAAGCCGCCAAACTCGAGAAAAAACTCAAAAAGAACGAGTTCACTCTCGAAGATTTCCGTGACCAGCTCCGGACCATGAAAAAGATGGGTTCGGTTGGCGACCTGATGAGCATGATCCCGGGAATGAAAAAAATGGCGAAAAAGGCAGATCTCGCCGGTGCAGACTCCGAATTGAAAAAAATCGAGGCGATCATTGATTCAATGACGCACCAGGAACGTCAAAATCACCTCATTCTCAATTCGAGTCGCCGAAAACGCATCGCTGGCGGCAGCGGGACACGCGTTTCCGACGTGAACCGTTTCCTGAAGCAGTACAACCAAACCCGGAAAATGATGAAATCGCTCACCAAAGGTGGCGGGCGAGGCCTCCTTGCCCAACTCGGAGGCGGGCGCTAAAGGGAGGGTCTTGCGTCGGGTGGAATAAGCCGTCCGTCGTTGTCCCTCGGTTAATTTTAGAGATTCAAGTCAGGTTTCACGGAGAGTTCTCATGGCAACCACCATTCGCCTTGCACGTCACGGATCGAAAAAACGTCCTTTCTATCGTATCGTGGCGGCTTCCAAAAAGTCCCCACGCGATGGGCGCTTTCTGGAGCAACTCGGCCATTATGATCCGACCTCGGAACCTGTGAATCTTCGTGTCCATCTCGACAAAGTCGAGAAGTGGATCCGAAACGGTGCGAAGCCGAGCGACACTGTGGCCATCCTCCTCAAGCAGGCGGGATGGACGGGACTTCCCGCCACAGAAGCTGCTCCGGCCGCTGCTGAGGGCTGATATGATGAAAGAACTGGTAGAGTTGATCGCCCAGCATCTGGTGAATAACCCGGATGCGGTGGTCATCACCGAGACGGAGGGCGAAACCGCCTCCATCATCGAACTTCGCGTCGCTCCCGAGGATCTCGGACGCATTATCGGGAAACAGGGACGCACCGCTAAATCCATCCGTACTCTGGTGAATGCGGTGGCCTCGCGGCAGAGCCGCAAGATCGTCCTCGAAATCATCGAAGAGAAATAGCTCACGAAACCCCCGAGATCAGATACGGATCCTTCTGCAGCCATCGAAGTTGCTGCCGTCGAAGTTGTTGCCGAGCAAGGCTCAGCAAAACAGCCTCCAGACGAAGCCATTGCCGTTGGCAAAATCGTTGGCGGGCATGGTGTCCGAGGGCTCGCCAAGATCCACCCGTTCAACCCCGGCTCCCCTGGCCTCCTTTCGGCCGATACGATCACACTGATCAGCCGAGACGGCAGCGAGCAAAAGGCCTTCCGAGTTCTGGAGAGCCGACCTCACAAGAACATCATTCTTATGGGCCTCGCAGATATCGAGAGCCTGAATGCGCTGCAGCCCTGGGTGGGTTGCGAAGTCCGCATCGAGCGAGACGGACTGCCGGAAGCAGGAGATACCGGCATCTATCACTGGGAGGCCATCGGTCTCGAAGTGCGCACGAAACAGGGACAGCTGGTCGGTCGTATCGAGGAGATCCAGTCCATGCCGGCCAACGACCTCTGGATCGTACGTCTCGGAGATCGCGAATCTCTGATTCCGGTTGTCGAGCCGATCGTGGTCGAGATCGATCTGCCCGGACGCACCGCGACCATCGACCCGCCTGAAGGCCTCATTCCGGAAGAATAGACTCTGGTGCGCATCGATATCCTGACAATTTTCCCGGAATACTTCTCCGGCATTCTGCAAACCAGCCTGATCGGCAAGGGCATCACTGCCGGCAAGATCGATATCCGCTTGCACCAGCTGCGCGACTGGGCGACCGACAAGCACCATACCGTTGACGACACCCCCTATGGTGGTGGGCACGGCATGGTGATGAAAATTGAGCCATTGGTCACAGCGATCGAGGAGATCGCATCCCCGACCACCGTCAAGCTCCTGTTGGCGGCACGCGGCGAGAGCTTCACGCAAAAAAAAGCGGCCCAGTTAGCTGAAACAGACCAGCTCCTCCTGATCTGTGGACGGTACGAGGGCGTCGACGAGCGACTCGACGCCTATATCGATGGACAGATCAGCATCGGGGACTACGTCCTCAACGGTGGCGAAGCTGGCGCTGCCGTTGTGGTGGATGCGGTCACGCGACTCGTACCGGGAATCATAGGCAATCCCGCGTCGCTGCAAACCGAATCCTTTAACGAAGAATTGCTCGAACACCCCCAGTTTACGCGACCGGAAGTTTTCCGCGGCGAGGCGGTGCCCCCGGTGCTGCTGTCAGGGAATCATGCCGAGATTGAAAAATGGCGCCAGGAAAAATCCCTGGCCGATACGCGACGACGACGGCCCGATCTGGTTCCTCCCAATCGAACCCGCAAGGGCTGAGACGGTCGCCTTATGCCAGCTCGGTTCTATATCGCCCTCCTCCATCACCCGGTCGTCAATCGTGACGGTGAAGTCGTTACGACCTCCATCACCAATATCGACGTCCACGATATCGCTCGATCCGCTCGGACCTACGACGTCGACGGGTTTTTTATCGGTCATCCTGTTCTGGGAATGCGGAAACTGACCGAACGTATCCTCTGGCATTGGATGGAAGGCCACGGCGCGACCTACAATCCGACGCGCGGGGACGCCCTGCAATTTGTCCGGATCTCCTCCGATCTCGACCAAATTCTCGCTCAGGTCGAAAACGAGACCGGGTCTTTACCCACCATGATCGCAACATCCGCACGGCCCGGTATCGGGACCATTGGCTACCCTGCGATGTCCCGCGAAATCGCGGAAAGCGAGACCCCCTTCCTTCTGCTTTTGGGCACCGGCTACGGGCTAACGTCGGAAATCCTGGAACGATGCACCCGACGCCTTGCGCCGATCGACGGCGCCTCGGACTACAACCATCTGTCGGTCCGCGCCGCCGCCGCGATTATGTTGGACCGCCTCTTTGGCCAGCGAAAACAATGAATTTTCGGGGAATTTCCTTCCAGCCGCGGCTATCCATGCAATCTCGATCGCCAATCGTTAGAAGGAGTCTCTCGGAGGCACCTCTCGGTCAGGAGTGTGGACGCAATTCTGCGAACACCCCGCATGGCGCGACGTGATCCGGTCCAATTTTCGAGGAAAATCATGGGCAAAGGCGATATCATTGCGGCGATCGAAGCCGAACAGCTGAAAACTGACCTTCCGGAATTCCGCCCGGGCGACAGCCTGCGGGTCCACGTGAAAGTCGTTGAAGGCGAAAAAGAACGTATCCAGATCTTCGAAGGCGCCTGCATTCGTCGACACCACGGCTCCGTGAGAGAGACCTTCACCGTTCGAAAAGTCTCCTATGGCGTCGGCGTCGAGAGAACCTTCCCGCTCCATTCGCATCGAATCGACAAGATCGAAGTCGCGACGCGGGGCCGGGTCCGACGGGCCAAGCTCTATTACCTGCGCGAGCGATCCGGCAAGGCCGCTCGCATCAAAGAGCGCCGACGCGACTGAGTTCGGCCCGAGCGCCGATCTCATGCCGACGGACACACCACTCGATCCTCAGAGATCGCCCTCCCAGCAGGACCACAACGAGACGGCTCGCGGCGAACCGCAGTTTCGCCATGAGATCGCGTCCGACGTTGTTCTTTCCGGAAGGATTCACTTCCCGGCCGACGCACGGGTGGATGGGCGACTCAAAGGGGAAGTCCATGCCGACCAATTGCTGCTCATCGGACCAACGGCAGAAGTCGAGGCCAGGATCCGAGCACAGGATCTGGTCATCGAAGGAACTCTGACCGGTGATGTGATCGAAAGCGGCGATGTCCGCATCGCCAGCACCGGGAGTGTCTTCGGCTCCATCCAGGCGCGATGCCTGACCGTTGACGCCGGCGCCCGCTTCGAAGGACAAGTGCGTAGCCAGGCAACCGCCCGGACCGAGCTTCTGACCGTCGAGGAAAGCGCCGGTGGGAAACAGCCGTCGGAACAAGAGCCTGCCGCCCGAAGCCACTAGCCCCGGAGCTTGCGCGATCCCCTCGAGGAAGGAACGATGAGGCTATAATGTATACGGGAATCACTCGCGGGGCCTTCCCCGTAGCCAACGTCTCTCGACAGCCAGACCTTCTCACTTACGATGTAGAACTGCCGGAAGCTCTGCTCGAGGGTCTTGTCTCTGGTGCCAGCGTCTCTATCGACGGCGTCTGTCAGACCGTCGTCGCCATCGAGGGGTCCCTGGTCCGGTTTGATGCAATTGCCGAAACCCTGCAACTCACAACACTCGGCGATTTGGCACCCGGTCAAAAAGTAGCCGTCGAGCGCAGCTCTCGGGTAGGCGATGAAGTCGGTGGCCACGACGTCGCTGGCCACGTGAGCGGCACAGGCAGGATCAGCTCACGAAAAGTCGATGGCCACGTCTGGGATCTCGAGATTACTGTGCCGGCTCGGTGGATGCGCTATATCAGCACCAAGGGGTTTATCGCCGTTGACGGCTCGAGCCTGACGGTCGGAGAACGCGACGCATCGGGCTCTTTCTGGATCCACCTCATTCCGGAGACCCTTCGACTGACCAATCTCGGCGAGAAGAACGAAGGCGACCGTGTGAACATCGAGCTTGATGCTCGCACGGTCGCGATCGTTGATACCGTCGAACGAGTCCTCGCCGAACGCGACGCCTGAAACTCAGCGGCCAAAGCCGATGACGTCATACCCCTTGTCCGTCATGCATTTGCGGACGAAGGCCTCATAGTTTTGAGGGGGCTGCGCGCCTTTCGAAAGACCGCGCAGCAGGCCCAGCCCTGCCCCGACGCCGGCTCCAATTGCGGCACCCTTTCCGGCGTTCCCACCGATGGCCCCGCCAATCGCGCCGAGAGCAGCGCCGCCCGCAGCACCTCCGACCGTGTTGCCGGCGGCGTCCGCGGCTGCGTTGTTTTTCTGCAGGTATTGCTGCGACAACGCCTGACAATAGGCGATATCCTGCTTCGCCTGAGCGTCACCGACCTTGCGCAAATGAGCGTTCGGATAGAGCTCCGGCTGGGGGTCTCTGGCCGAACAACCAGACGGCAAAACCAACATCGTTACCAAACCCAAAACACTGACGGTCATCCCTGTTTTCTTCATCGCAATCACTCCTAAAGTTTCTTCTCCGGTTTATCTTGGCCTTTTGTTCCGCCGGGGGCAACGGGAGACCCATCGAGTGGAAAATGACAAGCAATGGCATGGCCCGGATCCCGATCCGACAATGACGGCTGCTCCTGACGGCAGCGATCAGCGGCATAGGGACAACGGGGGTGAAACGCGCATCCCGAAGGTGGACGGAGGGGGCTTGGCGGCTCCCCGGCGAGTTGCACCCGTCCCTGGTCCACAACGCCGATTTCCGCCACCGCGGAAAGCAGGCTCTGGGTATAAGGGTGGCCCGGCCGCGCGATCAGAGCATCACGATCAGCCAATTCCACAACACGACCTGCATAGAGCACCGCAATTCTGTCACTGAAATGTGCGACCACGCGCAGGTCATGGGCCACGAAGAAGTAGGCCAGTCCCCGTTCGCGCTGCAAATCGGCCAGCAGGTTCAGAACCTGCGCTTGAACGGATACATCCAGCGCCGATACAGGCTCGTCCAAAACGATAAAACGCGGGGAAACCGCAAGCGCGCGAGCGATCCCGATCCTCTGGCGTTGCCCACCGCTGAATTCGTGGGGGAACCGCCGCCGGTGATCGGAGGAAAGCCCCACCTCTTCGAGGAGGCGAGCAATGGTGCGAGAGCGTTCTTTCCCCTCTGCCAGTCCATGAATATCCAGACCTTCCCCGATCAGATCCTCTACCCGGAATCGAGGGTCGAGCGAGCCCACCGGATCCTGGAAGACAACCTGCATTTCTCGTCTCAGCCGCTGCAACTCGAGGCGAGGCAACCCTGCCAGATCCTGCCCATCGAAAAAGACCTGACCGGAGGTCGGCGGCAGCAATCGCAGAAGCAATCGGCCGAGGGTAGACTTTCCGGAGCCGGACTCCCCGACTACGCCCAAGGTTTCTCCCGCCGCTATCCGAAGGCTGATATCGCGGACAGCCGGTACCATCCTTCGACTCCAACGACTGCGGCCGGTCGCAAACGAACGTGAAACTCCGCGCGCCTCCACAAGCGCCTGTTCCCTTTTCACAACAACTCTCCGGGCATCAAGCGATGCTGACAAGCGACGAACCGAGAACCCGCGAGGTTCTCCAACTCGGGCTCCTTCGGCGCACATGCAGCGGTCACCCGGGGACAACGATCCCGAAAGCGGCAACCCTCGGGGCGCTTGCCAGGCTCCGGAACCGCGCCCGGAATCGCGACCAGACGGTCGCGACGCTCGTAGAGCCGGGGAAGAGAGTCCAATAACATACGGGTATAGGGGTGTGCCGGTGCCGCAAAGAGATCTTCCGTCCGCGCCCGCTCGATAATGCGGCCCGAGTAAAGCACCGCAACTTCACTCGCCCGCCGAGATACCACACCCAGATCGTGGGTGATGAGAAGCACACTCATGGAAAACTTTTTCTGCATTTCGCCCAGAAGGTCTAGGATCTCGGCCTCAATGGTCGCATCCAGGGCGGTCGTAGGCTCATCCGCGATCAACAACTTGGGCCGACAGACCAACGCCATGGCGATCATCACGCGCTGTCGCATTCCGCCCGACAACTCGTGTGGATACGCCGACGCCCGATTTTCCGGATCGGGAATCTCTACTATCCGCAACATCTCGACCGCTCGGCCCCAGGCCTCGCGCCGTGAAACTCTTTCATGGTGCCGAACCACCTCTGCTATCTGGCGCCCCACCGTAAAGAGTGGATTCAACGACGTCATCGGCTCCTGGAAAACCATCGAAATCTCTTTGCCCCGCACCCTGCGGAATTCCCGCGCGGAGAGCTGTAAAAGATCTCGCCCGGCGAATTGAATCGTTCCCGAGACCACGCGTGCAGACGGGCTCAGAAGCCCCAAAATCGACAGGGCAGAGACGCTCTTGCCCGAGCCTGATTCGCCGACCAACCCGAGGGTGGCCCCCGATGAAAGATCAAATGACGCTCCATCGACAGCTCGAGCAACCCCGTGTGGCGTGTGGAAATCCACCACAAGGTCCGTCACCTGCAGAATAGGGGCTCCCTTCATCGGTCAAGAACTCTGGTTTGGGGATCGAATCGGTCCTGCAGACGATCACCCAAAAAATTGAAAGCCATCGTTGCCACAACGATCAAAATACCCGGGGCCAGGACCCACGGCCTGTAATCAAGATTGGTGAGATTCTGCGCGTCGCGCAGCAAGGCTCCCCAACTCGTTCCCGGCTCCTGGATCCCGACCCCCAAAAGCGACAAGGCACTCTCGCCGAGAATAAATCCGGGAATCGCCAGAGTGGCCGCAACGAGGGTGTAGGAGAAAGTTGCCGGCAGCACATGCTGCAGGACGATTCGCGTGGGAGAGGCCCCGAGCGCACGGGCCGCCTGCACATAATCTCGTTCGCGAATCGATGCCGTCATGCCACGAAGAACCCGAGCCAAACCGGCCCATCGGATAAAGCTCATCAAGGCGACCAGCAGAAAGAACGTTTGCACAGGCGATAGCCCCGGCGGAATCACGGCAGCGAGAGCCAGAAGGAAGAAAAACGAAGGCAAGGCCATCATCACCTCGCACAATCGCATCAAGAGATGATCAACTCGCCCGCCGGCATATCCCGCCACCACCCCGACAAAAATCCCGATTGTGAAACTGATCACAACTCCGACGATACCGATCGACAGGCTGACACGACCGCCGAACAAGACGCGGGAGAAGAGATCTCGCCCGAGGGCATCCGTCCCCAGCAAAAAGACATTTCCATTCCCCGGCTCAGGCGCCAAAAGATGTCCGTGGACGAAAAACTGCAGAGGGATTCGCTGCTCGAGGTCCACCCTGTAGAGACGGCGCATGGGATCGACCAGGGTCTGAGGATGGACGTAGAGAAGACTTTCCGAAATCCAATTCTGAGGCGGAGAAAGGTGGAGAATCATCGGCGGCGCGTCGGGGGACTGGCGGTCCTGAGTCTCCGGTGAATGGAACGCGATCCATGGTGCGAAAATAGCCGAAAAATAGAGCAGAAAGAGGATTGCCCCACTGAGCCCCCAAGAGGGCCCTCGCCATGCTCGAATGCGCATCACGAATCTTCCAGTCGCTGGAAATCGATTCGAGGGTCCACCCAAACGAGGAGCAGATCGGCCATCAGATTCCCGAACAGCAGAAGCAACGAACTGATCAACACCGATCCCATCACCAGATAGATATCGAGAGAGAGAACCGCGCCCAGCATCAGCGATCCCAGCCCCTGCAGGTTCATGACATTCTCGACCAATGCGGCGCCACCGAGCAACGCCCCCAACTCGTAGCCGGCAAGTGTAACGAAAGGATTGAGCGCATTCCGCATTATATGGATGAAGAGAACTCGTCCTTCCCCCAAACCTTTGGCCCGGGCCGTGCGCGCAAAGTCCGAACGCTCCAGTTCAATAACCGCACTGCGCATCAGGCGCATCAAGCTCCCCATACCGGCCGTTCCCAGCACGATCGTCGGCAGAACCAGATGGTGCAATCGATCAGCCACCTTGGCGAGCGGTGCGAGTTGCTCATAGTCCAGCGAGAAAGTCCCACCCACGGGGAACCATCCGCTGTGCAACGCCCAGCGCATCAGGAGAAAGGCGAGAAAAAAATTCGGGATCGACATCCCGAGAAAGCCCAAAATCGAAAGAATTCGATCCGAGAGTCGACCGCGACGAACGGCGATCCAGACACCCAGGGGAATCGCAAGAGTCCAGGTAAAGAGCGCCGCAGACAGGGAAAGTATCAAGGTGTTGCCGGCGCGTTCCGCGATTAATGTGAGCACACTGACCCGATGAGAAAGGGAAACGCCCAGATCCCCCTGGACGGCCTGCCAGAGCCACTTTCCGTAGCGCAGCAGCAGCGGATCCCCGTATCCAAAATCAGCCTTCATCGCCTCGATTGCCTGTGGCGAGATCGAGGGATTCATTGCGAGAGAATCAAAAAAGTCGCCCGGGGCGAGTGCCACAACAAGAAAGGAAATAAAGGTAATTCCCAATAAAAGGGGAATCATCGTCGCCAGACGATGCGCCAGAAAGCCAACCATAGGTCACTGCGATATCAGCATGCCGCGTCGAGTGCTTGCTCTGCACGAGCCTTCGCACGTTTTATTACGTGCCCGCATATGCTTAATGCCCATGGAGACTAGAGGGGAATCGAACATGGCGAACCTGAAATTGAAAGAGCTGGAAGAAGCGATGGAAGTGATGTCGGACGGGGGCTCTGCCGCGGCCACACGCGACAAGTTTGTCCGGCTGGGTGCTTTCCATTCACGACGAGGGATCGGCAATTTCACAACTCTCGCCAAGCGCGTCTATACCCTCAGCGGCGGCTTGCAGCGCGAAGGGCCGCCGGCCGCAGCCTTTCAGGCCCTTTGGGGTGATTTCATGCACCAGCGCCTCTCGGAGGACAGCGGGGGTAAGCTCGACGAATTGGCACAGGCCATCAATGAACATCTGGATGACGCGGAGAGAATCAAGGAAGGGGCGCAGGCGGAATTGGAGACCGCCCTCGAAAGTTACGAGAGCTTCCTCGCCACCAAAGTCGGCGGCCCTGCCGCTCGACTCGACACCCTGCAGAAAGCGCTACCTGAGGTCGCCGAGATCCTGCGCGCCAAACCCGTACAAGATGTCGTGGCCGAACCCGATGCCCAAGACGACGAAAACTGAGCCAATTCAGGACAAATGAGCCCTCCGAAAATCCGTTTCGGTATTACCCTTCCGCAGCATAATGCCTCCTGGGAGGAAGCAAGATCGACCGCAATCCTTTGCGAGGAAATCGGCTTTGACTCCCTCTGGGCCGTCGATCATTTATTCAGCATTCCTGACCCGACGGATACGCTGCTCGAAGGCTGGACCGAGATCACCGCAATTGCCGCGTTGACCAATCGCATTCATATAGGCCACCTGGTGCTTTGTATGAACTACCGGCACCCGGCTCTCCTGGCGAAGATGGCTGCCACGCTGGACCAGATCTCCGCGGGGCGGTTCATCCTGGGGCTGGGCTGTGGATGGCATGCCGAAGAAGCTCAGGCATACGGCATTCCGTTCCCGCCGGTGCGCACTCGTTTGCAACAACTCGACGAAGGCATCTCCCTGATCAGGACCATGTGGCAAGAGTCTCCCGCCGAGTATTACGGAGAACAGTTCCAGATCGAAAACGCATATTGCCAACCAGCCCCCCTGCAGAAACCGCACCCCCCGATTCTGGTCGGTGGGGGAGGCGAGAAGGTCCTGCTCCGGATCGTCGCCGCACAAGCCCAGATCTGGAACAATCTTGGTATCGACCAGCCACAGCTCGAAAGAAAGACACAAATCCTCCGGGAGCATTGCGACGGCGTGGGCAGGGACTTCGCCGAGATCGAAATTTCCCAGCAAACAACGGCTGCGATCGGCGCCACCGAGGCAGACGCCCGGAAGGCAAAAGAAAAGATTCTGACGGATCTGCCTTTTCTGGGCGGCGGCGAAGACTGGGTGATCGCCGGTACACCCGAGCAATGTATCGAGCGTGTACAAAAGACGATCGACGCAGGAGCCACCACCCTGCTTCTCAATTTCGGTCGAAATCCCGCTCACGAGACCCTGCGAATGTTCGCCGAAACCGTGATGCCGACATTTCGCTGATCAGTTCGACCGAGCCCTTGCCGCCATGCTACCCAGAGGCATGACCATCTTCAGATTTGTTTTCGCCCTCACTCTGATCGGCACGCTGGCGCCGGAGGTTTCGCAAGCGGAATGCCTGGTGCCACCCTATCAGGCCAGCTTCGAGGTCAAGGCAATCGGCATCGACACCGGCGCGAGTCACGAAAAGACAACTCGTACCGGAGATCGTTTCGAGATGGTGACGCAAGCCGACGCGCACGTTCTTTTCTACCACCGGAATGAGGTGGAAAAGTCGGCCGGCGTCATCGCCGGCACGCGTCTCGAACCTGAGGTCTATAGCTGGAAAACCGTCGACGGAAGCGACGGCAAGGTGAAAGTCAAGAAAGGCCATCTCGACACCCTCACTGTCGGCCTCCAACTACGTGTCGATCTCTCTCGTGGTAAACTCCCCAAGAGTGTCCAAGTCACTGACGGCAACGACGACACACGGACAGCAACTGTCGAATTGCTACCCGGCAATAAAAAACTGACCACGAAAATCGGAGATTTCGAGACGCAGGTCGTGAAGGTCACGGGGCTGCCGCTTATTCGTGAGCTATGGTTCGACACCGCCGACCGCCATCGCCTCGTGCGCATCGTGGTTCACGACACCGCGGTCGGCAAGGTGGAGATTACGATTTCCGAATACAAGGAGCTCGCCTCCGCTTGTGTGATCGAGTCCTGATCCTCCGAGGTCATTGCCGCGTCGAGACACCGCCTGCCGCTCAGAGGAATCCGCCGACTTTATGGGTCTGCAGACTGAGCCGCCATTGTGGGTGATCGCGACAGTATTCGATCGCCATTTGCATATTCCTCTTCAGGTCAGGACCATCGAGCGGCTGCAGAAAGAATCGATCAAACCTGAGCGATGAGACACTCTCGGGCGTCACTTTCTGAGGAAAGACCAGCTTCAACTCCTGGCCTTCCTGTAGAACAAGATCCGCCAACGTCTTGGGACTCACCGTCACCCAATCGATTCCTGCGGGTAGTTCGAGCGTACCGTTCGTTTCGACAGCGACCTCGAAGCCCGCCCGATGACAGGCTTCCACCAACGACTCGTCGAGTTGCAAAAGCGGTTCGCCACCTGTGAACACCACATAGGGTGCCCCCTCGGACCCCGCCGAGGGGGACCAGGTTTCGGCAACGGCCGCCGCAAGATCATCGGCAGCAGCAAAGACGCCCCCGCCCGGCCCGTCGGTGCCGATAAAATCCGTATCGCAAAAATCACACTTGGCTCCGACACGATCCTCTTCGCGCCCGGTCCAAAGGTTGCAGCCGACAAAGCGGCAGAATACCGCGGCCCGACCGGCCATCGCACCTTCCCCTTGCAGGGTATAGTGAAGTTCTTTTACGGAGTACGCCATGCGTAAATCCTTCTACACTGCGCGGAAGGGCCTCGCATCCGTCGCCAACTAGCGATATCACCAATAGCCGTTGACTTCTTCCAACCAAAACCCCACGAACCATCCGCGCCTCCCCCAGATCGATATGGTGAAGGGCTGGGCGATTATCGGCGTGACACTGATCCACTCGTGGGTGCTCGCCGACTCCCGATGGATGACCTTTCTCTTCTATCATTCCGTCCCGGTTTTCCTTGTTCTTTTCGGTCTGAATTCGGAAGGCTGGTTCGAACGGCACGAAGGAAAGCACCGTCTCCAACGATGGTACGGGCGCGGTTTCCGACGCATTCTCATTCCCGCATGGGCGAGTTGCCTGGCTTGGTGGGCGATCGTGATCATCCTGCGCCCGCCCGAAGAGATGGTCCGGCTGAAACTGACGCTGCCCTTCTGGCACCTGATCGGGTGGTTCAAACAAATTGGCACCAGCTGGTTCATTACGCTGATCTTGCAGCTTTTTGCCATATTCCCGCTCTTCTTCGCCTTTCGCCGCAAATTTGGCTGGACGGCGCTTCTCGTTACTGCGTCAGCGATCACTCTGCCGATCACCATGTTCCCCCTCGACGTCAAGGGCGTTCTGGGCGATGCGGGGTGGCTGATCTTCGCGCCTCGGTTCGCGATTCATGTCGCCTTCGGCATGTGGCTCGCGGCCCGCGTCGATCGAATAGGTCCTCGCTCCGTTGTTCTCGCCGTGCTCGTCCTCCTGCCGCTATACGCGATCGAAGATCGGCTGATTCTTCCTGCATGGTGGCGCGTTGCCGACAGATTTCTGGAAATGCCGCTCTCGGTCGTCCTGCTCGCCGGAATGGCCGCGCTCTCGCGAATCGCCTCGATCGAAAAACCTCTATCGTGGCTCGGACAACACTCGTGGGGGCTCTACCTCGGCCAAATGCTCACCCACAACGCGTTTCTCTACCGCTTCGGGGGTGGCTGTAATCTCTATGGGTGCAGTGAGGGAATTTTCGAACGCTGGAACCTCTGGATCTATTCAGGCGTTCTTCTCGCAGGATCGATCGCCTTTGTCTGGTTCGGGAACTGGCTTGTCGAGCAGAACGAGCAACTCCGGCGCAAGGGTTGGGCACTGCCCTCGCTGGCCGATTAGCGATCATTCCCAGGAGCCGAAAGACGCCGGAAGCCTGACCTCCGCATGTTCACTCAGGCGGGACAGGTCGGCCCGCTCCAGCAAATCATCCAGCGAGGAGAGAGGATGGCTCCGGTCCCCATTCACCAGACCCAAAAGGGAGGCCATTTGTTCGACAATCCTCAAGGGATCGTCACCAGCAAGCTTCCTCGCACCTAGTTGAAATCGACGAGAGCGTTTCGCCAAACGACCACCCTCCCCGTCCAGGACCATCGGCAGATGTGCGAAAGTCGGCGCAGCGGAGTCGAGCAGTCGAGCCAGCAGGGCCTGCCGCGGTGCCGAGGAAAGAAGATCCGCGCCCCGAACCACCTCGGTCACTCCCATCCGCAAATCATCCACGACTACGGCAAGCTGATAGGTGGTCACGCCATCGCCGCGCCGCAGGACGAAATCACCGACCTCTCGAGACACCTCTTGCTCAATTTGCCCCTGCCACCGGTCGACGATGGCCATCGTACCCGAGGGTACCGCCAGACGAATCGCCGGAGGACGGCGAAAGTCCCGGCGGCGCATTCCAAAGGCACGGCAGCTGCCCGGGTAGACCGTATCGCCCTCGCCCGGATGAGGTGCGCTGATCTGGTCCGCAATTTCCCGTCGGGAACAGTCGCAGTAGTAGAGAAGCCCCTTTGCCTCGAGGTGGGCGAGAGCAGCATCGTAGAATTGGCTCGCCTCGGATTGCACATGAGGCGCGGACGGCCCACCCGTATCGGGGCCTTCATCCCAATCCAGACCCAACCAGCGAAGATCTGCCATTTGCTCGGCCGCGGCTCCGGTCACCACGCGCGGCTGATCGAGGTCTTCGAGACGAAGCACCAATCGGCCGCCCACCTGTCGGGCGGCCAACCACGCGACCAACGACGCGGCGAGACTGCCCAAATGCAGCGCTCCGGTGGGGGACGGAGCAAAGCGGCCGACATAATTTCCCATTGCATGGCCGTGCTACAACAGCGGCGGTCGGGAAGCTACGATACCTTCATGGGTAGCTATCCCGAGGGACATCGCGCATTCGATCTGAGCGGGAAAACCGCTGTCATCACCGGCGGAAGCCGTGGGCTCGGCCGTGAAATGACATTGGCCTTCGCGGCACACGGCGCAAACGTGGTCATCGCAAGCCGAAAATTGGACGCCTGCAAAGCTCTGGCGAAGGAAGTGCAGGAGAAAACCGGCCGCGAGGCCCTGCCGGTCGCAGCCCATGTGGGGAACTGGCAGGAATGTGACCAGCTCGCGACCACCGCACTGCATCATTTCGGCAAGATCGATATCCTGGTTAATAACGCCGGGATGTCGCCTCTCTACGCCTCCCTGCCGGAAGTCAGCGAGGCGCTTTGGGACAAGGTGATCGCGGTCAATATCAAGGGGCCTTTTCGGCTCTCCTCGCTTTTCGGAAGCGCCATGGTCGAAAGTGGCGGCGGCACGATCATCAACATCTCCAGCATTGCCGCGATCGCACCGACAGCCAGCGAAGTTCCCTACGGCATCGCAAAGGCCGGACTGAACAATATGACCGCGAGCCTCTCGCGAACCTTTGCTCCCAGCGTTCGGGTCAACTGCCTGATGCCGGGGCCGTTCCTCACCGATATCAGTGCGGCATGGCCCGAAGAGGCCCATGAGCACTTTCGCAAGACAATCCCCCTGCAACGAGCGGGCAACCCTGACGAAATCGTCGGTGCCGCGCTCTATCTGGCCAGCGACCTTTCGAGCTATACGACCGGAGCCGTCATCAAGATCGACGGCGGCAGCACCCATGCCCCCGCATAGGTGCCGTCGGGATCTCAGGCCGCAGCGGAGCCATCCTTTTTCTGCTCGCTCTGCTGTTCGGTCTGATACTTCGAAAAGTTCGTCCGAATCAGCCAGCCATCCTTGACCTTGCGTCCCACAGCCATCAGGCGGCGGGGGGCCGGGGTTTCAGCATTCGGGCGACGGGTTTCCTCTTTCATATTCATCATGATCAATCTCCTCGCTGCCCTGTCATTGCGGGATTCATGCCAAGAGAGGACCGGGAAAATAGATTGATTTTACTGACTTTATCCCGGCAGAAGGCTCCGGTTGAACAGAATTGGACCGCACAAATTGGAACGTTTGGACGGAATTGTCCGGCTCCGACACAACCGCTTGACCCCCGGAGTCTTCCGTGGCGGTTAAAGACCCATGTCTTCCGTCTGGTCGCGCTGTTCCCTGTGGCTCTCGCTACTGCTCTTTCTCCCCGTCCCTTTCTGGGCTTTTGGCACCGGTTGGGCCTCTGTCGCCTGGCTGGCCGAGATCAGCGGGTTTACCGCGATCATATTCCTGGTCGATGGGGGCTTGGTCGCAACGATGATGACCGCAACCCTGGTCACGCAAACCATCCTTTGGGCTGCCGCCCTGTTTTTCGCCAGCGCGCGAATCGTCCACTACGTGCCGGGTTCCCGCCGTGCCGGATTTATAGCGACAACCGGTCTGCTCCTTCTGGCGGGTTCCCTGCTTTTCCCGGTCTATGCGACCTCCTTTGTCCGAGACGGCGAGCCCGTTAACCTGATCGGACTTTTCCAATGATCTATCGCCGATCGATCTGGGTCCTGATCGCTCTCTTGCTGAGCGCCCCTCCTGCCCGAGCGGAGACCGTTGCGGTCCTCGCCCCGCCCTTGGCCCTCCCGGCCGGGCTCAATCCCGAGGGCCGAGTGGCCTGCGCGGATCGCACCCCTCTTCGCAAGGCGCTTTTTGGAGATCTCCATGTGCACTCCACGCTCTCGCTGGATGCAGCGACTCAGGGCACGCGTAATCGGCCGCGCGACGCCTATCGCTTCGCGCGCGGCGAGAGGCTCGGTATCCAGCCTTATGATGGAGACGTGGCGATGCGCGAGGTCCAACTGGAAAGACCGCTTGATTTTGCAGCAGTCACCGACCACGCGGAACTCTTCGGCGAGTTGCATATATGCCGCACGCCCGAAGCCGAGGGCTATGATGCAACCGCCTGCAAGATTTACAGGCGCTGGCCACGACTCGCTTTCTTCCTGATCAACGGATCCATGACCGACGGGAGCAGCTTCGCTTTTTGCGGCGAGAATGCTGCGATCTGCCTGAAAGCGGCGAAGGGCCCTTGGGAAGAGACCATCACGGCAGCCGAGGAGGCCTACGATCGCAGCTCCGCGTGCAATTTCACCAGTCTGGTTGCCTACGAGTGGACCGCTGCCCCCGAAACCAACAACCTGCATCGCAATATTATCTTTCGGAATGGAAAGGTTCCCGAACTACCGATCAGCTCTCGTGACGCGCGGAAAGTATGCGACCTCTGGGCGGCCCTCGATGAGCAATGCAATATCGAGGAGAACGGCTGCGAAGCACTGATCATTCCCCACAACTCAAACCTGAGCGGCGGCGTCATGTTTGCGGAAACCGAGGAGGATGGAACTCCGTTTTCGAGAGATTACGTCAAACGTCGCGCCGAAATGGAACCGCTGGTCGAACTGAGCCAGCATAAGGGCGATTCCGAGTGCCGCATCGGCGTGGGAACGCGCGACGAATTTTGCGACTTCGAACTCCTGCCCTACGGCAATTTTGGCGGCAAGTTTGCCGACTTCCAAAACGTTGCTCCGAGCGAGGGGAGCTTTGTGCGCAATGCTCTGAAGAAAGGACTCGCGCTGGAGAAATCCCTCGGAACAAACCCTTTCCAAATGGGCGTGATCAGCAGCACCGACACCCACCTGGGTACGCCGGGTGCGGTGCGGGAAGATCAGCACCCTGGACATGGGGGGGCCGGTGCCCCTTCTTCTGTAACGATGCCGCGCGGTCTGCCCGACGATATCGATTTCAATCCGGGTGGACTTGCCGTCGTATGGGCCGAGGAAAATTCGCGCGATTCTATTTTTGATGCGCTCCAGCGCCGGGAAACATACTCAACGACCGGCCCCCGGATGAAGGTCCGATTTTTTGCCGGCTGGAACTACGCCGATGATCTCTGTGCGCGAAACGATTTTGTCGAGAAGGGCTACGCCGGAGGCGTACCCATGGGCGGGATATTACCGCCCATGGCAAGCTCGGCGCCGCGCTTTGCCATCCAGGCCTTGCGGGACAGCGGAGGATTGGAAACGCCGCTGCAACGAGTCCAGATCATCAAGGGATGGTTGGACGACGCCGGGAATGTTCATGAAAAAGTCTACGACGTCGTCGGACGCGCCGCCGGCGAGGCCACGGTGGACTCGCAAACCTGCACCACCGCAGGTCCCGGTGCCGACGAACTCTGTCAGGTTTGGACCGATCCCGACTTTCGCCCCGGGCAATCCGCTTTCTGGTACGCCCGCGTTCTGGAGAATCCGACCTGTCGTTGGCAAAGCTATATCTGCAATGCCGCCGGTGTGGACTGCAACGATCCCGGGACGATCGGCGAGGGAATGGCCCCCTGTTGCGACACCTCCTTTCCCCGAACGCTTCAGGAGCGTGCGGTCACTTCAGCCATCTGGTTTCTCTCCGACCCCGTTCTTTAGCGCTTTGCGACCCTCCGGACCTGTGCTATCTCCGCTTTAGACCTGGTGGTTTTTAAGGGAAGCTGGTGAAAATCCAGCACGGCTCCCGCCACTGTAAGTCGAACGAAAGCGTCGGAATGCCACTGTCCTTGATGATGGGAAGGCGACGTCAGTAGGAAGACGACAAGTCAGGAAACCTGGCCACCGGGAATGATTGAAATAGATCCCACGGGAGTCCGGGTTCTGGCAGAGAGTTTTCCTGATTCTCTGGATTCGGCCCTGCGGGTATCCCCTGAGCGCTGCGGGCAGCAGCCAGAAGGAAAGCCCCATGCAAACCCAAACAATCGCCCTGGCACTCGGCCTGCTGTCCACGATTCTCGTTGGCTGCGGCTCCAGCAACGCACCTGCACCGATGCCCGAAGACGATACGACGGCTTACGTGCGGGGAGAACACAGGCTGGGAACTCCACTCCAGAGCGATCTCGCGTTCGCCGGCACCCATATCTTCGTCGGCCAGGGAAGCTACGGCGCGGGGACCGAATCCATCCAGCGCCGCGGGCATGGCGGCCTTCTCGAGACTGCCGTGAGCGGATTGAACTCGATCGGTGGCATGGCCTACGACAGCGAAAGTGGCACCTTGTACTTCACGGATAATGCGGGCGATTTTCCGGGCGCCATCACCGGCGATACCGTCTACGCGCTCCCCGACGCGCTCAGTGCGAACAACGTGAACGCAGCGGATCTCGAAATCCTACCCAGCGGATCAATTCCCTTTGCTGCTCAAGTGATCGTCATGGATGCGGAGACGCTTCTGGTCTCGGACGCAGGCGGTCCCCCGGGCCTCGGTGGCGTGATCTCGGTTGATCTCGCTACGGGCACCTTTGCGTATTTGATCGAAGGCCTCGAATACGCGGCCGGAATCTCGGTTTTGCCCGAGGGAAACCTGCTGGTCGGCAATGTCGACGGAAATTTTGTTGGCTTCATCCTCGAGTACACAGCTGAAGGTACCCCGGTTGACGCCGGCGGTTCGGCCATTGGTGGAATCGAACTCAGCGGCGCAGCCGATCAGGTTCTGAATCAGCGCGGCAGCCTGCTCGTCACCGGAGGAAGTGCACCGGACTTCTCGAGCTCGATCGTCGTCTCTCTCGACCAGGACGGCATGCCCTCCACCATTGCCGAAGGGTTCCAGTTCTCGCTCGGTATCGATATCGATACGCCATCGGGACAGATCGGTATCGTCGACTCCTGCTTCCCGGAAGGTTGTCCGGAAATCACACTCCTCACCCCCACCAACCGCATGACCGGCCTCGGGATGGATGCTGAAGACTGCCAGGCCGCGTTCTGGGGGGGCACGCCGCATAGCCCTCAGGGCAACGTATGGCGATGCCGCGACGGTGAGATTGATTGTGACCGCGACCGCGAAGAAAACGGTTCCTGCACCTTCGAAGTTGGTGCCTGCTTGCGACTCGCCGATCCCAACGATTCGACCTGCACACCGGAGAATACGAGTTCGGTCGCCGTGAGACGTTCTCCGCGTGTCGACCCCGATGGTCTCTTCCTCGCCATGCAATTGCGCGTCGACGCAATCATCCCCGGTAACGAAGCCGCCTGCTCGGGCAGCACCATTGTCGAGGTGGACAAGGGCAAGAAGGTGGAAATCAGCATGGAAGTTCTGACCGTGGATGGAACGACCGATACAGACAGCCTCACGCTACGTTGTCGCTGATGTTCTCGATGGCGGCAAGCCCGAGCCTTCGTCGACGAGCCTTCGTCGCCACGGCTGCATTGGTGCTGACATTCATCGGGGCAGGGATAGCGAGTGCCGACCCCTGCGCCGATGAGCTGACCCAATTTGAGCAGGGCAATGATGGCGGGTGGATCAAGAATGGCTTGCGGCTTCCGGACGTGGTGCTTGGGCTGCCGCGAGGCGGGAGCGAGTTTGCACAATCTCTGGACGTCCTCTCGCTTGGCACCGGAGGTTCTCTGACTCTGGGATTCCTCGACAACGCCATCATCGATCTTCCCGGCGATGACTTCCGCGTTTTCGAGAATGCCTTCCGCAATTCACCTACCGCCGTATTCCGCGAGGCCGCCTACATCGAGGCCAGCGAAGACGGCCTCAACTTCTACCGTTTTCCCGTGACCTATGCCGACGGGAGCCTCGCCACATCAAACGACCTCGAAGCGACGCCGGTCTTTAACTCGGAGGGAATTCGCGGGCTCGCAGGGCTGAACCCCGGACTTTCCCATCCCGACAACGGTATCGACCCCAGAAGCCCGGAAGCTGGCGGCGATGGTTTCGACCTTGCCTCGATCGGGCTGCAGGAGGCCCGCTATATCCGTATCGTCGACGCCGGAAACTCGATCAATGACGAGGGCAACCAGTTCCCGATCGTCGGCCAGGGAAAAGCTGGAGCCGATATCGATACCGTCGTGGCCATCCATTCTCGCGACACCTGCGGTCGGTGCTGCGATGCGGTCTTTGATGGTGCTCTGCTGGCGCAGGACCTCCTCGCCTTGCAGCGGGTTGCGAAGGGGATCGATACCGCGGGGGCCTGTGGCCCTCATCCGTGCCAAGCCAAACAATGCGGCGATATGGACGATGATCAGGATGTCGATCCGGATGATGTCTGGCTTTGCGTCGATCGTGCGCTGGGGGGCGACGTACCCTGCCCAGCCGGAAACTGCGATCTCGCGCCTGCAATTTCGGGGCGACGCGCAGCGATCAGCAACACGTCTTCGGCACTGGAAATTCCGTCGCCCGGCAGCATCCAGAGCGGCATCGGAATTGTTTCGGGATGGAAATGCTCAGCGGGAAAGTTAACCGCGACATTCGATGATGGCGACCCTCTCGAAGTCGCCTACGGGACAACCCGCGGGGATACCGAGACAGTCTGCGGAGACCAGAACAACGCGTTTGTCATGCTCTGGAATTACGGCAACCTTGCCGATGGGCAACATACACTGCGCCTGTACGACGACGGTGTCGTATTCGCCTCGTCCACCTTTGAGACCCGAAGGCTTGGGCAGAGGTTCCTTTCCAACGAACAAACTTCCGGCGAACTCGAGTTCACCCTCACAAATTTCCCTGACCCCGCAGTCGACCGCGGCGTTCGTATCGGATGGCAGACGGCCTCACAATCGTTTGGCATCCTCCAAACCGAAGCAAACCCCGGAGCTTCGGAGAGCCCCCTCGAAAATCTGGCGCAACCTGCGCAAAGTACTCCGGGAAGCTTGGAGATTCCAGCTCCGAACAGCACCATGAGCGGCATATCGCTGGTCTCCGGATGGCGATGCGATGCTGGCGAAATCACCGCAACCTTCGATCAGGGGGAGCCGATTCCGGTAGCCTATGGAACGTCCCGTCGCGATACTTTGTCGATCTGTGGTGATGAAAATAATGCCTACGCCCTGCAATGGAACTTCGGGCTTCTCACAGCGGGTGCCCATACGTTGGAGATGCGCGACGACGGCGAAGTTTTTGCCACAAGGGAGTTTCTGGTTTCCGGGCTCGGCGTTCCCTTCTATCGTGGGGCTCGCGGAACCTACGCACTGCCCGACTTTCCTCGCGACGGGGAAAGCGTTGTAATCGAGTGGTCCCAATCAAGCCAGGGATTCGAAACCATCGACTACCAGCCGGAAGGCCCCACAACACCGACCCCCGAACCGACGCCGGAGCCTACGCCGGAGCCCACGCTGGTCCCTACGCCAGAACCCACGCCGACATCGGTGGCTCCAACACCCGGCAACTGCACCGGGAGCCTGGAGGTCGGAATCGCTATCGATGCACCTGATCCGGCCGCGATGATCCTGCGACTATACTATCCCGAGAATGTGAGCCTGCCCGAGTCGCTGGAGACAAGTAGTGCTCCGTCGCGGGTGGAGATCCTCAGCGAACCAATTCCGGAGATCAGCGCCTTTGCGCACCGTGGCAATCATGTCGCAATCGGGTTGGTCGACACCGAAGGCATCGCCAGCGGCGCTCTGGCGAGGATCCGTTTTGACTGCAACGGAGTCCGTCCCGCGAGCGATCTTTTCCGCTGCGAGTCCGATGTTTCAGATCGCAGCGGTGCAATCGTTAGCGGGTCCTGCCAGATCAACCTGGAATAGCCCCGCTTCTCAGCGATGAACTTCAGCCCAGCTCACGCCGTCGAGCGAAGCAAATATCCTCTCATCGCTGCCCACGGTCACGAACTTCTCATTCCCGAACGTAACGCCATTGAGCTGCTCGGCACCCGGCACACCGGATGAGTAGAAGCGCGAGCCGTCGACCGTCTGGAGGACGGCGCCGTTTGCCCCGACCAAAATAAAGATGCCTTGTCCGGCGGTAATCCCGAAAATCGGTTGCGTCGCGAACACGCTTTTCTGCGACCAATCTTCACCGCCCAAAGACTGGAGAATGACACCCTCCGCGCCCGAGGCGAGGAAAAGACCCTCGCCAAATCCGACCGTGAGAAGAAGGGTGAACTCCCCCTCGGGAAGCACGGCTTTCACCCAGGTCCGGGCGTCCGCCGAAGTCCAGATTCCACCCGCTTCGCCAACGGCGACATATTTGTCGTCGCCCCATGCAACTTGACGAAGTGTTTCCAGAATCCCGGTCTCGATTCTCTCCCAGGCGACGCCATCCTGCGTGAGAAAAACAACACCGCCGACACCGACGGCAAGAACGCCCTGCGGGCTGTTGGTCAGCCCATAAATATCGTTCTCGGCACCAACCGTTCCCGTTGACCAATCCTCCGGAGATGCCCACCAGATGGTGTTCCCACCACCGCCGGCCGCGATAAAGAGTTCCCCGGTCCAGACCACGCTGGTCAGTGTCGGCAGGGCAGCCTTGCCAGCGATCAACTTCCAGTCCGTCCCATCCGATGAAGTCAGGATATGACCGTTTTCACCGACAGCAACGAAACCGTCATCGCCCCAGGCCACGGCATTGAGCGCTGGTTTACTCTTGGAATCCCCGCCGCACGACGTCAGAAAAAAGGGTAGGATCGCCAGAACCAGCACGGCTAGACCTCTTTTCAGGCCGAGGCTTTCCGGGCGTGCCTGATGCATCGGTCTCGAAAGCTTCTTCTGTATGCGCGATTTCATCTCGCCTTCTTGTACATCGCCACGACCGCAGCACCACCCAAACCGAGATTATGCTGCAAAGCGACCGTCGCCCCATCCACTTGGCGCGCATCGGCTTGCCCGCGCAATTGCCAATTCAACTCGGCACATTGCGCCAGACCGGTCGCTCCCAGAGGGTGGCCTTTGGAGATCAGGCCGCCAGAGGGGTTCACGATGGTTTTGCCGCCATAGGTAAACCGCCCCTCGTCGATCGCCTCACCGGCTTTACCCTCGGCACAAAGACCGAGACCTTCGTAGGTGATCAACTCATTTGCGGCAAAGCAATCATGCAACTCGACCACATCGACGTCTTCGGGACCAAACCCCGATTGCTCGTATACCTGCTGGGCGGCCTTTGCGGTCATATCGTAGCCAATCAACTTGATGCAGCTTTTCTCATCGAATGTGCTCGGGAAATCTGTGGTCATCGCCATGCCGATAATTTCCACAGCCTTGTCCCACAATCCGTTCTTCTCGACGAAGTCTTCGCTGGCCACAATCGCAGCCCCGGAACCATCCGAGGTCGGACAACACATCAACTTGGTAAGAGGATCGTGCACCATCGGCGCCGCCTCGATATCCGCCAACGAATACTCGTCCTGAAACTGCGAGTAGGGGTTGTTGACCGAGTGCTTGTGGTTTTTCCAGCCGATTTTGGCAAAGTGCTCCGGCTTGGTGCCGTACTTTTCCATATGCTCACGACCTGCGTTCCCGAAGATCTGGGCCGCAGGGGGGCCGGACTCGAATCCGCGGAGCTCGACCATCAGCCCGAATTGCTTGTCCATCGGGTTGGTGCGGTCGGTGTATTTGGTCCCGAGTGAACCTTTCTCCATTTTCTCGAAACCGAGAGCGAGGGCGCAATCTGCGATACCGCCCTCGATAAATTGCTTGGCCATCAGCAGGGCCGTCGATCCGGTCGAGCAGTTGTTGTTCACGTTGTAGATCGGCACGCCCGTAAGTCCGAGGCCATAGACCGCGCGTTGCCCGGTGGTCGAGTCTCCGAAGCAATACCCGACAGCGACCTGCTCGATTTGATCGTACCGGATTCCGGCATCTGCCAGTGCATTTTCACCAGCTTCCTTTGCCATATCCGGATAGTCCCATTCCTTGCTGAAGGGCTTCTCGAACTTCGTCATACCGACGCCGACAACATATGCTTTTCGTCCCATACGATTCTCCTCGCTTCTTCGGGGTTTTCCGACCGGGGAAACCCGACTCCGGAAACGACAGCAAACCCTCTCCTCAGCCGCAAACCCTGCTCGCATCCCGGACAGGACGCAGGCTATGGTAGGTGTATGCCGGCACCGCTCGAGATCATTGCCTACTCCGACTTTCTCTGCCCCTGGTGCTTTAACTTCAGCGTGCGTATGCGGCGGCTGGAGCGCGAGTTTGGCGACCAGATCGACATTCATTGGCGCACCTACCTGCTGCGGCCCGAACCTCGATCCGGGCGAGACTCCGAGCGCTTTCGAGAATATACCCGCGGATGGCAACGGCCTGCGGCTGAAGAAGACGCCGGGCAATTCCGGACTTGGACCGGTGATGCTCCCCCCCCCTCGCACAGTATCCCCGCACATATCGCCGCCAAGGCTGCCGAGACGATCTCCTCGGCGGGTGCAAAAACGCTTCACGACAACCTTCTCTCTGCCTACTTTTCTCAAAGCCGGGACATCAGCAGCCACGAGGTTCTATCCGATTTATGGGCGCATGCAGGACTTCCAGCAGAAACCTTTCCGGAACTGAACAACCCGGCCTTGATCGAGGCCATCCAAAGCGAACATGCCGAAGCTCTGGCGCTTGGGTTGACCGGCGTACCCGCAGCGCGCCTCGCCAAAAACCCGGCTTTCGTGACCGGCGCATTACCCTACGCGATGTACCGCCGCTGGGTGGAAAGACACCTCCCCTAGCTTCCCAATACCCCCAAAAAGCTGCTAGATTTTCGCAACAAGCTCGCCCCGTGATGATGAGATCTGCCCCAAATGCCCGGACTCGGGTACGACCAACCGCCTCCGGCAGGCGAACGGCCAATGGCCCGATCGCCTCAGTCGTGCGGCATCTGGCATGCTGTGGAGGTCTGCTGCTCGCCCTGCTCTCCGCGCCCCCGGCATCTGCCGAGAGTTTTTTGGAGGTCACGGAATCCGCCGATGGATTCACCATCGAAGCCGAAGAAGTCAGCGTGGCGCGCATCCTCAAGGCGATCGCAGCAAAAGCGAACTTCGAAGTGGTCGACGCCACCGGTGTCGCCGAAACCCTCGCGATATTTTCAGTCGAAAACCAGCCTCTCCCGGAGGCTCTGCAATCGCTGCTGGCCAAGCAGAATCACCTGATCGTATACGCCGGTAGCGAGAATCCCGAAGCGCAGGGGAAAATTGCCAAAATCATCCTGATGCGCCCGGCATCCGAGACTCGACCGGGAGCTACCCGCGGTCGGGGAGCATCCCCTCTGGCGGGGCCTGATGCGAAGCCCGCATCTCGAGAGACCCGCGACGCACCAGCCGCGAGAGGTGCAAGTTCCCCGACGGAAACTCTGACGGGAGATCCCGGGGAACTTGCCAATCCACAGGACTTCGCTGACCCCGATGAGGAATTCGACACCTTGCTCGACAGCCTCGATCCGGCGGATGCAGATGAGATTCGTCAGGCTTTGCAGGCCGAATTTCGCGCCAACGAAGAGTAGGGCCACAGCGTCGAAGCTGTTTTCCACCCTCAGCGACTCTTGTCGGGTCAAAAAAAGAGTTGCCAAAAGAAGTTTCCCATTAGATCCTCGGGAGGTGACCTCTTTTTTGCAAATCCGAAAGACAACGACCCGATGGCGCAACCTACTCCTGCTGGCCATCGGCTGGCTCGGCATGGGAGCCCTCTCAGCCGCGGCCGAGCCCATCCAGGCGCGCATCGTCAACGGCCTCAATACCAGCGACTTTCCGGCAACCGGAGCTCTTCTGGTCGGAGGCGATGCCGATACGGCGTCGAGCTGGTGCAGCGGCACGCTGATCGGCTGCAACACCTTTCTGACCGCAGCCCATTGCGTCGAAGGCAACAGTAATCCAGCTGGATATCAGGTGTACTTTCAGCACGCCGGCACCTTCTCGGTCACGAGCATCAACTCACACCCCTCCTACGTGTTTCCGAAGGCAGACGTCGCGGTGCTCTCGCTCGGGGAGACGGTCACCGGGATCGAGCCGATTCCTCTCAATGACATCAATCCCAACAACCATATCGGGACCGCCGGGCTGATTGCGGGCTTCGGGCGCAGCGGTGGCAACAGCGACGACTACGGAGTCAAACGTTGGGGCACCGTCCAGACGATTGACTGCGCCGATATCGGCCGGAACCGAAACCAGCTGGTGTGCTGGCAGTATGAGAATCCGGTTGGCGCACCCGGCGACGATTCCAATACCTGCAACGGAGACTCGGGCGGACCCCTGTTCATGGATCTGGGTGCCGGCACGACCGTCGTCGGCATTACCTCGGGCGGCAACAACTTCAGCTGCCTTGCTACGGATTCCAGCTATGACGCCAATGTCTACAACTACCGCACGTTCATCCGGCAACATCTGGGGGCCGACCCCATAAGCAACTGCAGTGCGCTGCCTGTGGTGGGCGACAATGAGGTCGCCGTGACCGGATTCGAGGGGCAGCTCGGCGGCGGCAACACCGTGGCCAACCATGTCCTGACCACGACCATCCCCGCCGATCAATTGCGCATCTCGCTCAACAGTGCTGATGACGGCCTATTCAACGCCGACCTCTATGTCCGCCAAGGGGCGGCCGCCACGACGAGCATCAACGATTGCGCGCGCGACGGGAGCGGCCCGCACGGCACCTGCATTTTCGATAATACCGCGGCCGACGATTGGCATATTCTGGTCCGGCGCACCTCGGGTTCAGGCGAGTACCAGATTACCGCCACGGAATTCGCCGACACCGACACGGTCTGCGGCAACAATATCCGCGAATGGGGCGAAGACTGCGATGGCACGGACGCCGATAGCTGCTCGGGCCTCTGCCAGGTCGATTGTACGTGTCCGGCGCCCGTCTGTGGCAACAATGTGGTCGAGACAGGCGAGGTCTGCGATGGCACCAGCGATGCCGCCTGCCCCGGTGAATGCAGCGGCTGCGGTTGTCAAAGCGACCCTTGCACTGGATCCGGCATTGCCACCAACGCGCGCCTGACGCTGAGCCGAATCGACCGCCCGGATGGGGACCAGAGCCTGACCTTCACGGGCGATCTGGTATTCCCCGGAGGCGGCAACTCAATCAGCCTGGACCCGATCGCCACCGGCGCGCAAATCATTGTTCAGGACATCGGCAACGCCCATGCGCGGATCCTCGACCTGAGCCATGACACGACGCCGATCCCGCCGGGGCCGACCGGCATCGGCTGTCACCCCAATGACGGTTGGACGGTCAACAAACAAGGCACCACGTTTACCTACCGGAACAAGACCGGCGACTTTGATGGCGGACCCTGCATGTCGGGCAAGCCCGAGAGGCTGACGGTGAAATTCATCGACAAACGCGCCAAGACCGGAAAGATCCGCTTCACCGTCAAGGCCAAGAAATCTGCTCTGGGCGGAAATCTGGTCGGACCGTTTCGGGGCACGATTGCTCTGGGCGAGATGGCCAGCGATATGCAAAGCACCTGTGGCGACTATGAGTTCGCACCGGGCGATTGCACCGACAATATCAAGGGCACGACCAAGAAGTGCCGCTAAGGCCGGAGTCGCTCATTTCCAGACGCCAGAGGACCTGAAGGGAAGGTCCTGGCGCGAGGAGCGAGGAGTGAGACGCGAGGACTGCCGCGCGAGGCATGCCGCACCGGCATCCCTCACGCGGCATGGCCTGTGCCACATCCACGGCTGATCCTGCCGGCACTTGCTCCGCTGCGGGAATTTTTTCTCGACACCGCATGCGTTTCCTTCCACAATCCGATCGATGTCGATGCCCGAGAACTCCTCACCGCCAATCGACGCGGGCGCGAACATGACTCGGGTCGAAGCGTGGAACGCCGGGCTGCGCGAGGGCATCCGCGGCTACCGCGGTTTTGTCATGATCGGACTGATCGGACTGATGGGAGTGATCGACGCGCTTGATTTCCCGGAGTCCTCATTTGGCGTAAAAGTCGTTTGCCTGCTGGCCCCTATCGTGGCGATCGCAATGGGCGTGTTTACCCTTGAAAATTGCTCATCGCATCTGCCGCATATGGAGAGACCATGGGCTTTTTCGCTCGGGGTACTGACACCACCAATGATCATCGTTCTGTGTGTCTCGGGGGTAGTCTTGACCACGCTGAACGTATCTCCGTTGCGGGTCAGTCTTTCAGTTCTCGGATTTATGTGCGGAGCCACACTTCCGTTATATTTTCTGATCAACCGCACAACTTCCCAAATACTCAAGGATCCTATGACGGGCGGACTGTTGGTCATCGGAGCGGAAGCCGCGACGTCTCTTGGGGAACAGTACCCTCTCGACGCTTTTCTGCGGTCACTAGGCTTCGCCTTATATTTCTGGCACCTTCCCGACCTGTACGCGAAATGGAAGACCAAACGGGCGAAAACCAAAACCCGCGATCCTGACACTCTCGCTCATGACACCGGCTTGACGGACGCCGCCGGCTCGATGCCGGATAACGCAAGCGAAGGCAGCCAGCAGGTGCCTGCAAGCACGCTCTGGTGGTTCTTCCCGGCAAGTCTGGTCGTCTACGGCGCGTTTTTGTTTTTTCGCACCTCCGAGGGGCCAAAAAACCCGCCCGAAGCATTGCTCACATCCATGCCCCTGATCGCGGTAGTTTTCGGGGCGCTGGCCCTTGTCATGTATCACCGCAGCGGGGGACGCGAGGCGATGGCGGGGCCTTCGGGCGTTGTCGCGACAAGCGGCGTCATCACGTGGTCTCTGGCCGAGGCCGTCGCCATCTGTGGGTTGGTCGCGGCCACGCTAATGGCCTACCCGCTCTCGTTTCTGCCCTACGCGTTGGCAAGTCTCGCATTGCTGCTCTGGACGCGCCCGCCGGCTGCCTGATCGAGCGACCTCCGCGAATTTGCCTTAGCGAATTTGCCTCAGCGAATTTGTCCCAGCGAAAGGGCGCGTCCTGCCGGGCGCTCGTAGGCAAGCGGGCGAGCGCCGGCCTCGCGCAGAACAAGGTTCAGAAACGCATCCTGCTTGCGGCGCGCCTCCGCGACCGGCAGGCCGTGGTTGAGGATGACAAAGGTGATCCGGCCAAAGCGACGGGTCGAGACCACGCCCGCCAGGGCCGAGACCTCTACCGAGGGAAGGGTGCCGGTCTTGCCCACGACCGCGCCGCGGGCGCTGGCGCCACCCAGGCGATCGGCCAGCGTGCCGGGGTCAACACCGGCTACCGGCAGCACATCGCGGAGCCGAGCGCCTTGGGCGGCAAGGACGTCTTCCAGGATCTCGATCTGGTCCACGACAGCCCGGGCACTGAGACGATTTTCCCGACTCAGGCCGGCGCCATTTTCGATCACGATCTCGCCTGCCGGCAGGTCCGGGGAACGCTGGCGCGCATCGGCCTGCACGAAGCCGACGCCTCCTACGGCCTCGGCAAAGTCGTGGAAGACGTTATTGGAATACGCGTTGAGTTCCTTCAGGATGGGCAGCAGCGGTGGCGAGATATAGGTGAGCACGACCACCTCGCCGGCATCCGGGAACGATTGGCCGCCGAACGCAACCAGCGGGCCGGGCTGCATCGCGCCGGGAAAGATCGCCTCGGTAGCCGCGCGCTGGGCGGCAGAAGGCTTGCGGGTCAGGAGTCGGCGGGTCGCGCGAGGGTCCGCCTGCGGTTTCCAGTTCAGAAAAAGAGGGCCGCGAACCTCAAGCGAGCCATCGAGACGCCCGTAGCCGCGCGCGGCTACCTCCGAGCCGATCCACAGCAGGCTTTCCGAGACCAGAAACGGGTCACCCGAGGCCTCGACCACCAGGTCACCGGGACGGGTCGCGGTCGAGGCTGCCGATCCTCCGCGGTAGATCACACGGGTCCGAAACCTGTGGTCGGGGTCCAGCCGGCCAAGGATGGCCGTGGTTGCCGGGATCTTGCTGAGCGACGCTGGAATCAGCGGGCGGTCCGGCTCGATCGCCACCAGAGGCGACCCCACCTCGGAGACAAAGTAAATCCCCTGATCTTCTCCGAAGATCTCCAGAGCCCGCGCCTGCAGCCTGGACTCGAGTGCCAGGCAGGCAGATGGGTCGGCAAGCAGCCCGCCTGCCATGACGACAAATATGTTCAGAACCCAGACTGCGTGACGCCCAATCATCGGCCTCGTTTTGGCAGACGGCGTCACGCCTGGGAAGGCGCCGGGTTCAGCCCCTCCCGATGTCCAACAACTTTCCCACATCCCGCAAGGTTCGGTTGTGATCGTCGAGGGAACCCGTCACCAATGCCTCGCGCAGATTCTCGGGCGAAACGCCGATCGCTTCGCAAATATTGGCGAATGAGTAGGGCCAGTCGCGATTGGAAGACAGAATCCAATTGCGTGCCTTGCGATAGACCCGCTGCTCGCTCTCGCGCAGAGAGCGTCCGAACTTGCAGAAATCGACGACGGCGAGCTGCAGAACAGCGATCGCTAATCGAGGCTCGGGATCCGTACGATTGGCTCGACCCCAGAGGTCTCCAAATTGGTCGGGTAGTGCAATATCAGGGGTGAGTGATTCGAAAGAATGGTCCAGGGCATGTTTGGAAAGTCCGTCCATGATGAGTCCTCCAACCGGCCTGACCGAGTACCCCTCCCCCGAGGGAACGTACCTGAAGGTCAGGCCTCTCTTTTTCGAGAAGTCCCAAATTGTCTATGGGTTTTCCTTTATAGGGAAATGCCTAGATAAGGGCAAGCTGCTACCCCCTATCGTAGATCCACCCGGTAAAATCGTTGATATTACGGATAAAGCGCAATGAAAACGGAGCTTTTCTGTCGAGGGGCTTGCAACGAGTCCGATTCAGAGACAGTCAAACGATGTGGCTAATTGCTCTTGGACAAGGAACCTGCTGCTGCTGATGCTGGCGCTGCTGATCCCCGCGCACGCCTTGGCGGAGGTAAACCTCGACGACGGGACCGCCATCAAGGGGTTCGACCCGGTCTCGTACTTCGATGGCGTGCCCCGGATGGGAAAACCGACGATCACCGTGACCCACGAAGGCGGGCTCTATCGGTTTTTTGATCAGCGGAACCAGACGCGCTTCCAGAACAACCCCGACCGGTTTGTTCCCGCCTATGGGGGATATTGCGCGTGGGGCGTGCTGGACGACGATGATCGCGAAGATATCCAGCCCGGCAGCTGGAAAATCGTGAATGATCGTCTCCTGCTTTTTCATAAGAGCTACCTCGGCGACGGACGCCGGGACTGGAACGCGGCTGCGACAGAAAGAGGCGGGGATGCCGCCCTGCTCGAGCAGACCGACCTCGCCTGGCAAAAACTCGAAGCCGAATAAGGGCAAACCGGAGCAACCATGCCTCTCGATGAAGATGTGCGACAAATTTTGAGCGTGATGTCGCCCCCCGATGCGCCCGATCTGGCAGAGCTGACCGTGGAGAATGCCCGTTTGGCCATGGGCGCAACCTCGGCTCTCAACGCGAACCCGGAGCCGGTGGCCAAAGTTGAAAATCGCACCATCCCGGGGCCCGAGACTCCTATTCCCGTGCGCATCTACACACCGGACGGCCAAGGACCGTTACCCGTACTCATGTTTTTCCACGGCGGGGGATGGGTCCTCTGTAATCTGGATACGCACGACGGCACCGCGAGACGACTGGCCAATCACGCCGGCTGTATCGTGATTTCTGTGGACTACCGCCTCGCGCCGGAAAACCCCTTCCCCGCCCCGCTCGATGATTGTTGCGCCGCCACTCGCTGGGCTGCCACAAATGCGGCCTCGTTAGGCGGCGACCCGAGTCGATTGGCCGTCAGCGGGGATTCAGCCGGTGGAAATCTCGCGGCCGCGACCGCCTTGCGCCTTCGCGATGAATCAGGACCGGCGCTCTCGCACCAGCTATTGATCTACCCGGCAGTCGACTCCCGTTGTGCCACACCGTCATTCGAAGAAAACCGCGAGGGCTACTTCCTGACCGCCGAGGCCATGCGATGGTTTTGGGGGCATTATCAGGGATCCCCGGCCGACCGGAACAACCCCTACTTCACCCCGATATGCAGTCAGAATCTGGCCAACCTTCCGTCAGCCACGGTGCTGACCGCCGAATTCGATCCGCTCCGCGATGAAGGAGAAGCATTCGCGCACAAACTGATCGAGGCCGGCATTCCTTGCGATCTGATGCGCTACGACGGCGTCATCCACGGGTTCTTCGGCATGCACGATATGCTCCCCAAAGCCCGACAGGCCGTCGAGCGGGCTTCGCAAAATCTCCGGGAAGCCTTTCGCACCGCCTGAAATTCTCTTCGCCAACCCGCAAGGCGCGCCGCGTCATCTCCGGCGCTAGTTTGATTTGACGGCTGGCGCCAGAGAGCGCCCTGCAGGACGCGGTGCGTCAATTCTGTCTTGAAGAAATTATGGAAATCGCCACAATTTCGGACCTGATTGGCAAATCAAACGTTGACCTCGGAGCCAAGTGTGTGGGAGGGATACACATGACGAAAGTCATGCTCTCGCCCCATGACACTCGTCATGACCAAAAACCGCAATTCAAACCAAGTCGTGTCCCACAGGAGGATCACCATGCACCCGTCTCTCTCCACGAAACTTACCCTGGCAGTCGTGGCCATCGGTATCGTCTCGCTGCCCCAGACCGCAGCCGCTGCCTTCACCTGGAATGGTACGGTCGACCCGCCTGAAATTACCTACGCGACGGTCCCGTCCAAGGACGCCCAAAAATGTCAGAAGCGTCTGGTTCTGGAATCCAAGAAGTATCTCAAGAAAATCACCACGGCGCAGAACAAATGTATGGCGAGCTCCAAGGTCGCCCCGCAGGATTGTCTGACGGCGAAAGATCAGGAAAGGCTCGACAAGGCCTACCTGAAGATTGTGGAGTTGGTCGACAAGGACTGCGGTACGGCCGCTGTCGCGGACGGCGCCCTCGACAACGTATGGGCGTCGGCACCTTTTCGCGGCAGTGGCGCCGAGACGACCAGCTGCCTGATCGGTCAGGTTCATACCATCGGCGAAGTGCTCTCGGGCAATACACACGGTATCTCGCTCGAACTTGGCATCGAAGATTCCGACCTCAAGAAATGTAGCCGACGAGTCGCCAGCGAAGGCATCAAAGTGTCCACCGGGGCTATCACAACCATCTCTCGCTGCATGGGCAAGCAGATCAAAATCGGCACGGCCGGAGATCTGGGCCAGGTCTGCTTTGGCTCTGTAGCCAATGGGACCTATACGCCTCCGACCGAAACCAAGACGGCGGAAAAGCTCCAGAAGCTTTTCGACAAAGCCGAAGAAAAACTCCAGAAGGACTGCGGTCCGGTTCAGACGACGGGGCTGATCGAAGTCATGTCGGCCTGTAGTGGATCGACGACCGTTGCCGATCTCAGCGCCTGCGTAATCGGCGAGAGCTACGGCTATGGCGCCCATGTCGCCGGACTGGCCTACGGCGAGAAAGCCACTGTCCTCAGCAACGCCGACAGCGTGCAGGATGCCGCCGATGCGGCCGCCGATGGAACCAAATTACTCCTTCGCTCCGGCAGGTACACCCAGTCCGTATTTCTGGATCGCGGCAACCTTGAATTTGTCGGCTGCGGTTCGGCTCAGGATCAGCGCCCCTTGTTCGTGCCCGCGACAGCTGGGGAAGCGAATGGCTTTAACGCGACATCCGCCCCCCCGCAGCTGCCCCTCGAAAATCTCGTTTTCCAGTCTCTGGCCTTCGGCGAAATAGGCAATGCCTGGGCTGAGAACGGTGTCTTCGTTTCGGGCGCCGACCAACTCGTGATGCGCGATCTCACGGGTGAAGGAGACCGGGAATCGACCTACCTTGTCTACCCCGTCAAAAGCACCAACGTGCTGGTCGAGACCACTGACGCCAATAGCACCGTGGATGCCGGGATCTATGTGGGCCAAACCGTCGATTGCGAAGTTCGTTTCAACAAGGCCTGGGACCATCCGGCCGGCGCCGAAATCGAGAACTCGGGTCGATGCGACGTCCATAATAATATCGCCTACGACAATACGGCCGGTCTTCTGATCTTCAAGCTGACCAGCCCGCGCCTGCAGATTTCGCGCGATCACGATATCCACCACAACTATATCGCGCAGAATAATATCTCGAACCATTGTGAAGGCGGTGCGGTCTGCAACGCGGTTCCGGGCACGGGCATGATGACCATCTCGGACCGATTCACGCAGTATCGGTTCAACGAGATTCGTGACAACAGATCGGTCGGTCTGCTCATGATTGACCAGGAGACCGTTAATGTATTCGTGGCGCCGGGGAGCTTCGATCCAACCAGCGACCCACAGGCATTGGAAGGCAACTGTTTCCGGAACAACTATCTCTTCAACAATGGCTACGATGCTGACGGCGGTATTCCTTCCGGCCTCGAAGGGCAGGCCTTGATCCTGCCGCTCGGCGGCCAGACGAACCCCGCCTACGTCAATGCCTGGAATAACAACATTACCGTTCAACCGTCCTACACCTCGACGCTTGGAACGGAATGTATCGATCCGGCAACCGTTGTGCCGCAGCCGGGCCCTTATCCCGATCCGCTCTTTCCTTCCGTGAGTGGTTCCTTTGTGGACGGGCCTGTACTGTTCTGAGGTTTTTCGCAAACCTGAACTCAATTCAATGAAAAAAGGAACCTACGTTTTCCAGCGAGGCGCATCCCTGTGGTGCGCCTCGCTTTCCTTTCTGGTGCTGGCCCTGATCGCGGTCAGCAGCCCTCAAAGTCAGGCTTCTCCCTATCCCACCACGATGCGAGATTTCCTGGCTCCCGGCACGCAACCTTTGATGCTCGACCATCCGATCTCGGATCCGTCGTCCTGCACCAACTGTCACTCGGATTATAATCAGGACGAGGTGGAGCCCTACCGAAACTGGGCCGGCTCCATGATGGCACAATCCGGTCGTGATCCGCTTTTCTGGGCGGCGCTCGCCGTCGCCAATCAGGATGCGGACCATTCTGGCGAGACCTGTTTGCGGTGCCACCTTCCTGGCGGCTGGCTGCAGGGGCGCTCCAGCCCTGAAGATGGCTCGCAAATGACGGCCGCGGACCGCGAAGGCGTGCAATGCAATATCTGCCACCGAATGGTCGACCCCCTCGGTGTCGCCGGAGCACCGGCCGAAGATGCGGCGATCCTCGCCGCTTTGACCGAACCCGTCATGATATTTGCGAATGCGATGATGGTGATCGACCCGAAAGACCGCATGCGCGGGCCTTTTGATGTTGTTGCCGACAACGGCGGAGATCCTCATTTACCGAACCGCTCGACGCTGATCTCCCCCTTTCATCAAAGCGCGGACCTCTGCGGCACCTGCCATGACCTGCGTAACACCATGTTTACGCGCGACAGCAATGGGGATTATGTCATCAACGAGCTCGACGAGCCGGGCAATCCGGACGAGGGCTTTCCCGAACAGCTGACCTTCACCGAATGGAAACTGAGCGAGTTCGCAACCAATGGCGTCGTCGACCCTCGGTTTGGCGGCAACAACCCGCTGCTGACCACTTGTCAGGATTGTCATATGCCCGACGTCACTGGGCGGGATGCCAAAAATGCACCGCTTCGCGATGATATGCCCCTGCACAGCCTCCTGGGCGCCAACACCTTCATCCCGAAGGTGCTGCCATACCATCCGATTTTTGGCGATGAAGTCGACGCGGCTCTCCTCGACCGCAGCGCGGCTGCGGCGACCGACTTTTTGCAACGTTCGGCCGACCTGAGCACGCATTTGGAAAACGGCGAGCTCGCGGTCCGGATCATCAACCGAACGGGGCATAAATTACCCACTGGCTATCCCGAAGGCCGGAGGATGTGGCTGCACGTGCGTGCCTTTGATGCCGACGATCATCTCGTCCTCGAGTCCGGTCGCTATGTCTTCGCAACAGCGACTCTGATCGGGGCCGAAGCGGAACCTGGCGATGTCGATCATGACCCAGAGCTGGAGATCTTTCAGGTCCGCATGGGGATGACCGAAGATTGGGCCGCTGAAGTCGGCAAGCAAGCCGGCAAGAGTTTCCATCTGGTCCTGAGCAACGCCATTTTCGAGGATCGCCGGATTCCACCCCGGGGCTATGACGAGGCTGCCTTCGCAGCGGTCGGCGCCGAGCCCGTTGGTGCCGACTTCGCGGATGGAGAGTATTGGGCCGACGCCGTCTACGACGTGCCAGGCGCCGAGCGCGCCGAGGTCACTCTCTATTACCAGACCTCGTCGAAAGAATACGTCGAGTTTCTGAAAGACGAAAACACCACCAACGCCTCGGGACCGATTCTCTTCGATCTCTGGGAGGAGCACGGCAAGTCCGAGCCGGTCGCCATGGCACGGTCGGTGGTCACAGCCGATAAAAAAATTGAAGCCTCCTGTGTCAAAAACGTCGACCGAACGCAGGCCAAATACCTCAAATCGTGGACGAAAACCTGGAACGTCTGCCTTCTCCGCGAGGCCCGTGGGCTCAGCTGCGATACGGCAAGCCGGGACGAAAAACTGAACTCGGCTCGCGCGGATATCGCCAGTCGCATCGGCGGGCTTCGCGACTCCAAATGCGCTGGCGAAGGGCTGACAGGCCAGTCTCTCGGACATCAGGCCGTATGCCCCGCGCCGTGTTCCTGGTCGACCACCCTCAACACCGTCGAGGACCTTGGGACATGTGCGCAATGTCTGGCTGAGGCCTATGGCGGCGTCGCACTGGAATCTGCCTATGGCGAGGCCCCGCCGACATTCCCGACAACCACGCTCTCCCGCGACGCACAGAAATGTCAGCTGCTGCTGGCAAAATCTGCTGAAAAGGAAGCGCTTGGCTGGGCCAAGGAAATTTCTCGTTGCGAGGCCGAACGACTGCCTGGCGACTCCAGCCTGAACTGCCAGACCAATCGAGCGGCAGCACTCGCCAAACTCGCAGTGAAAACCGAGAAGCGTCTCTCCCGTTGCAAGGATTGGACAGGACTCGCAGGATGCGGGGCTACCGGTAACGCCACGGACGCCGCTGCCTGCATCGCCAGCAATCTGGCGGCGTCGATCGACGACTTCACCGCGGCCGCCTATCCGACCGGTTCGCCCGAAGGAGACGCCTCATGAGGCAATCACTTGCAGCGCTCGCCCTCCTCACCGCAAGTCTGATCGCACCCCTGCATCAAGCTGAGGCAAGGCCCACATATTTTCTTGAGATGAAGTCATTTTTCGCGGTCCCCGACGATAGCAACGTCGATCACTGCAGTGTCTGCCATGTGAACTACGAAGGCACCGGCACGCGAAACCCTTTCGGAAATGCGGTTCAGCAACAGCTATATACCGGCAAGTCCATTCAGGAGACTCTTCCTCTTGTCGCCAGTCTCGACAGCGACGGCGACGGCTACACAAATGATGATGAGTTGCGCATCTATCTGACCCAGCCCGGATTCAGCTGTGATAATTTCGAAGACGCCCGCGGCGAGCCTCTGGATTTCGACGCCGGCGTCACGCCAAATGTGGCCACATGTCGGGCACCGACAGAAATCAAAGTCCTGCCAAGCAGTGCCGGTTTTGTGACAGACGCCGGAACCACGGACGCTCTGGTGATCGACATCTGGAATCTCGGGTATAGCGATGACCTGACGATCTCCGACCTGAACCTTTCGGACCTGAACAATGCGACTCTCAGCCTGGCCAATGGGCCGGCCCTGCCCATTGTCCTGGCGCCTGGCGAACAAACCAGTGTCGAAATCGTATTCGACCCGATTGGCACCGTCGCCAGTGCGGGGCAGTTGAATATTGTCTCCGACGACCCCGCGACACCATCGATCGTGATCCCCATCAACGCGCTCGGCGTGCAACGCACACTGAGTTCGCTTGAGGACCGCATTGCCTGTCGGCAAAGTATCCAGAAGCAGTTTTCCATATACAGTCGTATGCAACTCAAGGAATCGCTGAATTGTCTTGCACGACAAGCCTCCAACGTTCGTTGTGCGCAGGCCCGGAGCGATCAGAAAATCCAGCGCGCGGCGATCAAGCTCGCCAGCTTCGTCGGTGGCGAGAAGGACTTGCTGTGTCTGGCAAAGGGCGTCACGGCGTCACGGCTGGATATGCCGGCAACCTGCGGCGGCGGATGCAGCGATATTGCACTCACCGGAATGGCCTCGGTCAACGCATGCCTCATCTGCCGTCAGAACGAGACGACAAACGCCGTCTTGCAGGCCACTTTTGATGCGAGCCCTCCCGACGCGCCGTCAGGAACCTCGACGGCGGCGGCCCGCAAATGCATCAAGTCGATCTCAAAGGCTGTCGCCAAGGTAATTCCCGCGATCCAGAAGGAACTTGCGGAGTGCGCCGGCGACAAGATGCAAAACGGCGAGGATGCCTCGACCTGCACCAGCGAGCGGGCCGGAAAAATCGCTCAGCTACAACTCAAGATCGATGCCACCGTTGCCAAATGCGCTGACGTCGATAGTGTCCCGGGCTGCTCTTTTGCGACGCCTCCTTCTTCGAACTGCCTCAGCGATGCGGCATTAACGGCGGCCGAGAGTCTTGTTGAGGCCGTGTGGGACGAGTATTAAAATTTCCTCGCATTCCCGGAATTCAGGAGCCGGAACCGGCCGAGTCTAACCAATCTGAAGATCTCCGCGACCTGGATCTTACCTCTCTGGCGTATCAGGAGAATCCTGCACCCTGGCTGCACCGGATTCGCGAGGAGGAACCGGTCTTCCATACTCGACATGGATACTGGTTGCTCACCCGCTACAGCGACGTGAAAGTCGCTCTCCGCGATCCGCGCTTCTCCAGCGACTGGAGCCGCCTGCGTGGCGTTCCTCAGGGCAACTCGCGGACCAATGCCAACAAGAGACTGGTCCAGAGCTCCTTCAACATGAAAGATCCGCCGGAGCATACGCGCATGCGGTCGCTGATCAACCTGGCTTTTGCGGGAATTGCAGTCGAGAGCCGTCGCAACCGGATCGCCGAGCTTTCCAACCAACTTTGGCAAGCGCGTGGACCACAAGCGGAGTTTTGCCTCGTCGAAGACTTCGGCTTCCATCTTCCCATCATCGTAGCGGCAGAAATGATCGGCATTCCGATCGAGGACCGTCTTCTTTTCCGGCGGCTTTTCGAAGATGCAGAGCTTCTGTTTCTTTCAGGGCGAACGCCAGAGCAGGAAGAACGCGGCCGGAGGGCTCTGGCCGAACAAATTCGATATATCCGCGCGCTGGTCGCAGACCGCCGGAACCACTGGCAAGACGATTTAATCAGCGAATTGGTACGTGCCGAGACTCAGGACGCTCCACTTACGGAAGACGAGATCATTTCTACGGTCGTCACAATCTTCACCGCGGCGGGCACAACGACAGAGCGGTTGATCTCCAGCGGCCTGCTCGCGCTACTGCAACATCCCGAGCAACTCGCCAAACTGCGCGAAAATCCCTCACGAATCGATGGTGCTATCGAGGAGATCCTGCGCTGGCACCACCCCGACCAGTCAACCTCGACACCCCGATGGACGACCGAAGACGTTCGGGTTGGGGGCATCACGATCCCGAAACATGCGACCGTTCGTCTGTCGCTGGGGGCCGCAAACCGTGATCCAGCCCAGTTCTCCGACCCGGATAAATTCGATATCACGCGCGCCCCGAATCGCCATTTGGCGTTTGGCCGAGGGAACCATTTTTGTCTCGGCGCCAGTCTCGCTCGCCTCGAAGCCAAGATCGCGATCCAAACGGTGGCCTGTGCCGACGGCCGCGTCGAACTGTTGACGAAAAACCCGCATCGGGACCCTCGTCGACCGGATCGCTACGCAAAAATTCTGGTTCGAGTGCGGCCAGGCCCCGATCCTCTCGGCTGACGAGAGGCCGACACCACCCCGGGCCGACGGGCTAGCATCGGGAACGAGACGATCAAGCCAATTCCAAACAAACGATCATTTGTCATCTGCGTCAGGTGTAGTAGGAGCGAAGGAACGGCGAGTGCTCGGGTTCCGGTGATATTCCGGGTCCGAATCCGAAGAGGGCAACTCCCCTCCGCCGCAACAACGCAAACAGGGGAATAATCATGTCGGACGCTCAAAATGAAGGCGCCTTGCGCGCCGAACACGTCTTGGAATATCCCTTCCGCCGCTCCCTCGGCCCAATCCTTCAGCGCTTCTTCACAGGATTGGCCGAGCGGCGGTTCGAAGGGGCGCGAACGCCGAGTGGGAAGGTCATCGTACCGCCAGCCGAGTACGACCCGGACACATCGGAATCCATCACCGAAGCCGACCTTGTTGAGGTCGGACCCGGTGGCACCGTCACCACGTGGACGTGGGTTGCCAAGCCGCGCGAAAAGCAGCCCTTCGCACACCCCTTTGCCTTCGCCTTGGTCAAACTCGATGGAGCTGACGCACCCATGTTGCACGCAGTGGACGCAGGCGACGAGTCGCGGATGAAGACCGGAATGCGCGTCCAACCCCGTTGGGCCGCCGAGCCCCAAGGCAGCATTCGCGATCTCGAATGCTTTGTTCCCGAGGAGGCATGAAGATGGCAGACCCGGTAAAAAGTATCGTCACCCCGATTCAGCTCACCTATGATTTCACACCTGGCGTCGCTGCATCGAAGTTCTTGCACGGCTTGGCCAACAAGAAAATTCTTGGTGGTGCCTGCCCCCAATGCAAGGCCGTCATTGTCCCGCCCCGCGGTTCCTGTCCAATGTGCGCTGTCGCCACCGAAGAAGTTGTTCAGGTCAGTGACCACGGCACAATCGTGACCTTCTCGATCGTCCGCGTCCCGTCTGACAATCTGGACTTCGAACTTCCCTATGCCTGCATCACCGTGCTGCTCGATGGCGCAGGCTTACCCTTCTTTCACGTCGTCCAAGGTTGCGATCTGGACGATGTGCGGATGGGCATGCGCGTCAAAGCGGAATGGGTCGAGGACGACCAACTCGAAACCTCGATCAGTTCGATCAAATGCTTTGTCCCCAATGGAGAACCCGATGCGGACTACGAGACCTACAAGGAGCATGCCTGATGCGTGATGTAGCCATTGTTTCCTTCGCTCAATCGTCAGCCGCCTTCGAGGACGAGCGCAACGAGGTCGAGATCCTCCTGCCGGTCGTGCAGGATGCCATCGCCGACTCCCATCTCAAGCGCTCGGAGATCGAGTTTACCTGCTCGGGCAGCAGCGACTTCTTGCAGGGACAGCCCTTTGCTTTTGTCATGGCGCTCGACGCCGTAGGGGCCTGGCCACCGATCAAGGAATCCCATGTCGAGCAGGATGGGGCGTGGGCGCTCTATGAAGCGTGGGTGAAAATCCAGACCGAAGATGTTGATTCCGCGCTTGTTTATGGCTTCGGCAAGAGTGCCTCGGGTGATTTGCCCGAAGTTCTCGCGCTCAGCATGGACCCTTATTGCGTAACGCCTCTATGGCCGGACATGGATAGCGTCAGCGCGCTGCAAGCCCGCCAATGGATGGAGAAAAACGGCAAGACCGAGCGAGACCTTGCGGAAATCGTCCAGCGCAACCGGCGAAATGCGACAGACAACCCGCATGCCATCCACAAAGGCGCGGTGTCGATCGAGGAACTGCTCGCCGAACCGCACATAGCCTCGCCATTGCGCGCTTCGGATTGCGCGGGCAAGGCCGATGGCGCAAGTTGCGTCGTCCTGATGGCCGGCGACAGGGCACGCGAACTCTGCGAGAGACCTGTATGGATCCGGGGATTCGACCACCGCGTGGATCCCGCCGCTCTGGGGGTCCGCGACCTCACGACCTCTTCTTCTGCCAAAATTGCGGGCGAGAAAGCCGGGGTCGGCAAGGACAAGATCGACTTTGCCGAACTCTACGCGCCGTATTCCCATCAGGAACCAATTCTGGCGGAATCTCTCGGCTTGGGAGAGGACGTCCTGTTGAACCCATCTGGTGGGGCTTTGGGAGCTCATGTTCTGATGTCATGTGGCTTGCAACGAATCGGAGAAGCCGCGCAACGAATTGCTTCAGGTAAAGCCGATCGAGGCTTGGGTCATGCAACACACGGTGCCGCACTTCAGCAAAATCTGGTGTGCGTTCTGGAGGGAGAATAATGGCTGAACTCTGTGGAATCGTCGGAATCGGTCAAACCGAACTCGCGGCCAAGCGCATCGACGTCTCGATGCCCGGTCTGGTGCGGGAAGCCGCCGAACGCGCCTTGCAGGACGCCGAGCTGACTTGGGCGGACATCGATGCCGTGGTCGTCGGAAAAGCCCCGGATACCTTTGAAGGCTGCCTGCTACCCGAGCTCTATCTAGCCGATGCCCTTGGTGGCGCCGGCAAGCCGATGCTGCGCGTGCACACAGCCGGTAGCGTGGGCGGGTCGACCGCCAACGTGGCTGCCAGCCTGATTCAGGGCGGCATTCACGATCGGATCCTGACGGTCGCTTACGAAAAGCAATCCGAGAGCAACGCGATGTGGGCACTCACCATCTCGGCACCTTTTGGTGTCTCGGTGGTCGCTGGCGCGGGAGGATTTTTCGCTCCCTTGATTCGTGGCTATATGCGGCGCTCGGGAGCCCCGGAAGACACCGGCATCCTCACCGCGGTCAAAGATCGTCTCAATGCCTTGAAGAACCCATACGCGCACCTGAAGCTGCCGGACATCTCGTATGACATGGTGAAGGAATCCCCGATGCTCTGGGATCCGATTCGCTACCTCGAAACTTGCCCTTCCTCTGACGGCGCCTGCGCCATGGTCATGGCCCGCGAGGACTTGGCCGACAAGGCATCCAAGAAGCCTGCTTGGGTACATGCCACAGCCATGCGTTCGGAGCCGACCATGTTTGCTGGCCGCGATGCAATCAACCCGGAAGCGGGCAAACAATGTGCGCGCGAGCTCTACGCCAAGGCGGGCATCACCAACCCGCGTAAGGAAATCGATTGCGCGGAGGTCTACGTGCCTTTTGCCTGGTTCGAAGCCATGTGGATGGAGAACCTGGGCTTTGCACCCGAGGGTGAGGGTTGGAAGGCCGTCCATGACGGCTCTACCGAACTTGACGGTGACATTCCCTGGAATATGTCCGGCGGCGTCTTGTCCTCCAACCCGATTGGAGCCTCGGGCATGTTGCGCTTTGCCGAGGCAGCGATGCAGGTTCGCGGGCAGGCCGGCGAGCATCAGGTCGATGGAGCCAAGGTGGCATTGGGCCACGCCTACGGCGGCGGGTCGCAATACTTCTCCATGTGGCTGGTGGGCGCTGAAAAGCCCTAGGGAAACGCAACCGGGGTGAAGCTTCACAGAGAAGCTTCACCTCGCAGCTTCACCTCGCGGCTTCACCTCGCAGCTTCACCTCGCGGCTTCACCTCGCGGCTTTTACTCGAAACTTCATAGCCACACTCCACGCGGGAAACCCTTCGGATAATCATCGCTAAAAAGGAGCTCGAATGGCAGCGGACTGGGGAACGCAGGAACGGCGCCTTGGCCAACACGTCAGTGTCCTCGTCGGAGCCGATCTCGGGAAATATCCCTCAGGCAACAGCCTGCTGGTCCGGGGACACACCGAAACCATCATCATCGACCCGTCGATCGATGTTGTGAATCGCGGGGGGGCCCCACTTCCTGTGGATGCCGTGCTCAACAGCCACGCCCACGAGGATCATCTCGCTGGCAATAGTCTGTTTCACGATGCGCGTATTCACATCCACGAAGCCGACCTCCCCGGAGCCCAATCCATTGATGGCCTGATGGGCATCTACGGATTCGAGGGAGAAGGCCGACACGCATTCGAAAAGATCGTGGTCGAAGAGTTTCACTTTGCCCCGAGACCGGATGCGGTTGGATTCAGCGATGGCGACCGGTTCGATCTGGGTGGCACAAGTATCGAGGCGGTTCACCTGCCTGGCCACACGCGGGGTCATAGCGGGTTTCGGATCTCGGACGGTGTTTTTTTCCTGTCGGATATCGACCTTACGGGATTTGGTCCCTACTACGGTGATGTCTGGAGCGACCTCGAGGATTTCGAAGCCAGCTTGCAGCAAGTCCGCGACGAAGAGGCCGATTTCTATGTCACCTTCCACCACAAGGGCGTCATCGAGGGCCGGCCGGCTTTCCTTGCCCTGCTCGATGATTTTGCCGCCGTCATTCCGCGCCGCCATGAAGCCATGCTCAAATACCTCGGCGAGCCGCATACGATCGAGGAGATGGTCGCACACCGATTTATCTACCGCCCTCATATTCAGTCACCCTATGCCGATCAGGTCGAGCGCCGTTGCGCCCATCTCCACCTCCAGCGCATGCAGTCCCGGGGCGAAGCCAAAGAGGTCGAACCGGGGCGCTTTCAGCATTGCAGTTAAGTCCAGCTGTCCTTCCCCAGGCCTTCCCCGCGGGCAGGTTGGATTCCAGCTGTCGGGACTCTAGACTCAGCAAGTGATTTGGGACCGAATCCGAGCAATCGCTCGAAACTGCATTCTTGCCAGCTTGCTCTGGATCACGCCTCTAGCTGGATGCGAGACTCGAAAAGCTCTCATACCGCCAGAGGCCTGTCGTGATTGCAACGTGATCCTCGTCACATTTGATGCCCTGCGTGCCGACCGCATGGGTGTTTACGGCTACTCGAAAAACACCACCCCCAACCTGAACGTCTTTGCGGAAGAGGCTTTTGTCTTCGAGGACAATATGAGCCAATCCGGTACAACCATCTCCTCGCTACCCTCACTCTTCACCGGAAAGTTCCCGGACACGGACGGTCTATTGCAGGCCAAAAGACGACTGGGAATGAGTGCGGATCAGGTCACCCTTGCCGATCGCATGAAAGCGAGTGGGCGCCAGACAGCGGCTGTCGTTGCCCATGAATACGCGAAGAAAAAATATGGTCTTGGTCAGGGCTTCGAATTCTTCGACGATCAGTACGGCGATATCGAGGGCATAGAAAAAACTGGGCAGCGCATCCGACGAATGCTCGATAAATTGAAGCCGCCTTTCTTTCTCTGGATCCACTTTCGACAACCGCATGCGCCCTACGAGAGTACCCCGGAAGACTTTCGAAATTTCTACAAACCGGCCTCCAGTGAACCCACCCTGACAAACCATAGTCACGAGAAACTGCTTGCGAAGTTGCGCAAGACCGAGCCCGCCACGGTCTATACTTTCGGAGCCGTGCTCAAGGAGATGACCCCCACCCTGCTCAAGCAATGGCAAGCAATGTACGATGGGAATCTCCGCCAGGCCGACCGAGCGTTCGCCTCGCTCGTCCGCGATCTCAAATCAAGCGACCTGTATCAGGATTCGATCATTATCGTTGCCGCAGACCATGCCGAGAGTCTCGGAGAGCACGGGATTTTCGACCATAATAATCTCTACTGGAACGATCTGCATACGCCGCTGCTGGTGCGAACCCCCGGAACGATCGGTCATCGCGTCGATCAGCCAACGATGAACGTCGACATACTGCCCACCATCCTTCGCCTGACGGGCGAACCTCCAGCCTCCGAGATACGCGGCATGAACCTCTTTGCCCCCGATCGAGAAATGCGACCGCAGATCGCCGAGTATCCGAACCGGCGAACCATCAAACTTGGGCAATTCAAGTTGATGGAGAAACCTCCCGGCCAGTCATCGCCACAACTTTTCAACGTCGAAGAAGATCCGGGGGAGACACGGGATCTCTATGCAGAAAAGGCCGATATCGTGGCGGAACTCGAGGCAATCCTTGCCAACATCGATGGCCGTGAGCCCTCGGTCGAAGATCCCCTTCGCGATCGCCTCCGTGCGTTGGGATACCTCCACTAGACCGACTACCAGCATGCGCGCGGCGCGCCCCCGGGGGAACCCGGGAAAACTGCTCGGGACGAGATCCCGCGAAACGCGTCTCCTGCGAGGGATGCGGGCACACCTTGGTAATTCCCGCTGCAAGAGCCATACTTGCACCATGGCGCCTGCGAAGAGCAATTCCGGCAAGGATACCCGAGTCAAAATCCTGAATGCGGCCGAAGAGTTGATTCTCGAAGCCGGCTCGAGCGGTCTGGTCCTGGATGAAGTCGCGCGGCGCGCCGGTGTGAGCAAAGGCGGGCTTCTCTACCATTTCGGGAGCAAGGCGGAGCTTGTTTCAGGCCTGCTCGAGCGACGAATCGCCTACTACGACGAAATCACGGATCCACAGAAGACCTCCGGCGACGAGAGCCCCGGCAGTTCCACCCGCGCCTACCTCGACTCGGCCGTAAGCGACGACGGCCGACCCGCCGACAAGTCGGCTCAACTCCTTGCGACATTGCTCGCCACCTTTGGCAGCGAACCGCAGGTTCTCGACCCTCTACGCGAAGCTTTCGCCCGATGGCAGCAAGAGATTGAAACTGACGCGATCGATCCAGTCGAGGCAACCATTGTTCGACTCGCAGCGGATGGCCTCTGGCTAACCCAACTTTTGGGGCTCACACCTCTCTCTCAAGAACTCGCGGTGGAGGTCGTTCGCAAATTGAAGGAACGCACCCGTTGATACTGCGCAAGCGCCCCGCCCCAATCGTCAGCGAATGGTTCGCGAGACAAATTTCGGCGTTTCTATTCCTTCTCCCGTTGGCGCTCCTTGGATGTGCCGAAAGCGCCACCGAACGCCCGATCCTCCCGGAACAACCCAAAATCGACGACTCGAGCAAGACAGCTACCGAGGCCCCGACCGCGGAAGCGATTATGGCCCGTGTGGAAAATCCCGAAATCTTGACGCGGGAATTCGAGAGTCTCTGGAAACCCTGGACCGGTGATTTGCCCGGCATGTTGAATCGGCGGCACCTCCGAGCCCTCGTCACCTCCGGCACCTATCTTTTCTATCACGAGAACGGCCATCCCAAGGGTTTGGTTTGGGAGCAACTGCAAGACCTGCAGAAGAATCTCAACCATGGTCGCAAAACGTCGGAGTTTGTCACGGTCGTCCCCATTCCTGTTCCGCGAGACCGGCTGATTCCTGATTTACTGGCAGGTCACGGCGACTTCATCGCCACCGACCTGTCGGTGACACCGATGCGGGCCACGCAGGTGGCGTTCACGATCCCATGGCGCAGTGATGTGAGCGAGATTGTCGTCACCGGACCGGGAGCCCCCAAACTGGAATCCCTGAACTCCTTGTCCGGCGAGGACATCGCCGTCCGGCTATCGAGCAGCTACGACGAGCACCTCGAAGCGCTGAACAAGAAGTTCCGCGAACAAGGCCTGGTCCCGGCTCGGATCCGTCCTCTCTCCGAGATCCTCGAAGCAGACGACATCCTCGACATGCTGACTGCGGGGCTGTTTTCCATCACTATCATGGACGACTACAAGGCCCGGTTTTGGGCCGAGGCCTTCCCTGACGCCACTCTCCACGAGGATCTCGCTCTCGAAAAGAACAACCAGCTTGCCTGGGCCACCCGGCCCCAAAATCCGAAATTGACCGCCAGACTCAATCGCTTCCTCAAAAAGCACCGCAAGGGGAGTCTGCTGGGCAATATCCTGATCCGACGCTACCTCAGAGATTCGCCACAATTGGCCCGGGCGATCTCTCGGGAAGGCATGCAGAACGTTCAGCAGTTTCAGGATATTTTCGAGCAGTACGGCAAGCAATACGGCTACGACTGGCTGCAGGTCGCCGCTCAGGCGTATCAGGAATCCGAACTGAACCCGAAGGCTGAAAATCGCTCGGGTGCCACCGGGCTGATGCAGATCCGCCCCGCGACCGCCCGTGACAAGAACGTCGGAATCCATGATATTTCCGCACCGCAATCCAACGTTCACGCGGGCGTGAAATATATGCGGTTTCTCGCTGATCGCTATTTCAGCGACGAAGAGATGCACCCGATGGACCAATGGATGTTCACTTTGGCCGCCTATAATGCGGGGCCGGCTCGGATCCAGAAGCTGCGCTCAGAGGCACAGAAACGGGGCCTCGATCAAAATCGATGGGTCGACAACGTGGAAACGGTCACTGCACACCGCGTCGGCAGCGAGACGGTCCGCTATGTGACGGACATCACCAAATATTTTCTCGGCTACAAACTCGCCTTCGAGCGCCACCTTGCCTTGCAGGAACTACGCGCTCGCTTGAACCCCGACCGGGCGCAGAGTGAACCCTGACACCCGGTCGAAGTCCTGACGAGGACGAATACAGACTCATGCCGCCTCGGCGAGAGGACGCAAGACCCCGTTGCCTGCGGGCTCTGGCGCCGAAATCGAACCCACCTGGCGCATCACCTTTCGCTCGTCGATCGCCTCGGCCACCAATCCCATAGCGACAATCGCCAGAATTACTCCCGGAACCAACCCCAAAAACTCTCCGCTCAAGAATTCCACTCTTCTCTCTCCCTTCCGGTGTTCCCACCTGATTACCCGACGCATCCGAGCGTCGGACCAAAAAAAAGCCACCCGGCTTGGCTCCGGGTGGCTTCTTGCTGTCCGGATTCCCGGACAACTCCTGTTTTCACACACCGCTACCCAACCCACGCTCCCGAGTTTGCCCTCTGCGCAATCGAACAGTTCCCCCGAGCTGAAAACGCCCGAAACCACGATTGCCCGGCAATCGCCCAGAAATCTGCCCTGCTGTGGTCCTTAATTTTGAAGTTATTGCGCATTCGATTCGGGCCCCTTGCCCCATCAAGAAGATTCCATAAGAGATAGCTAGAGGAAATAGGCGACGTCTCCACAACCGTGGAGCGGCGGACGCGGGCAGAACGGAATATCAGTCTTTTGCACGCCTGCCCGATTCATGAACAACTAACCGGAAACTCGACGCTCAGGAGAATATTCGATGGATCTGATGAAGTACGCGCCCGTGGGCGACAAGAAAAATTCGGACTTTTTCAACGAGTACCGATTGAAGATCTACGATCGGCGCCGTCAGTCGGGAGTCGATGATCTCCTCGGCCGGATGCGCGGGATTGTCTTGCAAGTCGAGACCGGCGACGCGATGGACTACCTCGAAGAGTTGTATCATATGACCCGATATCGCCTGGCCTCGACCAGACTGAGCGATACCCATCGTATTTTCATTCTCCGCGGCGGACCGGAGATGCCTCTGATGTTTGTCCTCGAACCCCTCTCGAAGGAATTCGTCGACTTCATCACCCGCCTGAACAAACTCTACCCTTTGGCGCGCAAGAAAAAGAACGCACGATATATTGGCGAAATTTTTCATACAAAGGATCTGGCGACGACTCGCCAAACCCTTGAAGATCAGGATGTGCGCTTCGTCTACCCGGGCGAAAGCGAAAACTCCTTTTATACGACCAACCGGATTAACTGGACCGTCCCTTCCGACCAGACCACCAACAGTGTGGGCTATACGGACTCGGACTTCGAGGACCTCTCGGAGTTGCCGCTGGGCGAAACCTTCGAACTCACCGGCGCCGAGCAAGGTCGTCTCGATGCCGCGGACGCGTTTGCCACCGAACATGGTTTGGGTGACCTCATCCTCGGCATCGATCATATGGCCACGCGAATCCTCGCAGGGGAGCGAGAAGACGCGATTCTGGAGTTCCTGACGATGTCGCCCTACTACTTTTGGGGAGCTTATAATATCGCTGACCAGAACTCGTCGACCAACGTGAACCGAAACCCGAACGTGACCGACGACAAGATGTCGCCTGCCAAAGTCTTCACGGCCAATAATACACCATCTTTCGTCAACTCCTTCGAGAAGTTGCCGATGCCGACCGAAGACTTCGTCCGAAATTTCGGTCGCCGCATGCACCATATCGCGCAGGAAGTTCGCGACGGTGACCATCCAAGCGGGGTCAAGAATATCGACTTCGTGGTGGAAACGCTGCGCAAGTCGGGAACGCCGTTCCTCGCCAATGTGGTGGGCGAATGCACCGACAAGCCCAACCTCAAGCAGATATTTTCCAAGCACTCCCCGGCAAGCATCCTGATCACCGAATATGTCGAGCGCTGCCTCGGCTATGATGGTTTCTTCACCAAGGACAACGTCGCTGCACTCACGCAGGCGGCAGGTCAGGATGAGCATTACCAGCACGGCAACGTGTTTGACTGAGTCAGGAAACGAATATGAAAAATCAAGTGAATACACTCCGCGGCCGTGAACTGATCGACGAACCCCTTGGCAACAAGGGGACCGCATTTTCCGAAGATGAGCGCGCAGCGCTGGGCCTCTACGGTCTTTTACCGCCGCATGTGGACACGCTCGAAGACCAGGTGCGCCGCGAATACGACGCCTACAGCGCGCTCCCCAACGAGGAAGAGAAGCATGTATTCCTGCGCAATATTCAGGACACCAATGAAGTTCTTTTCTATCGATTGGTCGTCGACCACCTCGCCGAGATGATGCCGATTATTTACACGCCGACTGTCGGTCTCGCGTGCCAACGGTTCAGCGAGATCTACGCACGACCGCGCGGTATCTTCATTCCCTACCCACACCGGGACCGGATGGAAGAAATGCTCCGCAACTACGACGCTGACGACATCGAGGCGATCGTCGTCACCGATGGCGAGCGCATTCTTGGACTGGGCGATCAGGGCACGGGCGGGATGGGTATTCCGATCGGAAAACTCTCCCTCTATGTCGCGGTCGGGGGCATTCATCCTTCCAAGACGCTTCCGGTTTGCCTCGATGTGGGCACCAATAACCAGGAGCGGCTCGACGACCCGCACTATATCGGATGGCGGGAAAAGCGAATCACCGGAGACGAATATATCGCCTTCGTGGACCAATTTGTTGCCGCGGTCAAAAAGATCTGGCCCCACGTCCTCCTGCAGTTCGAAGACTTTGCCTTCCAGCATGCCACACCCTTGTTAGCTCGCTATCGCGACCAGCTTTGCATGTTCAACGACGACGTTCAGGGCACCGCCTCGGTGGCCCTTGGGACAGTCCTCTCTGCTGTGGAAGCTGCGGACAGCCATCTGAAGGATCAGACCGTCGCCATCCTTGGGGGCGGATCAGCCGGTTGCGGAATCGCCGAACAGATCATTGCCGGCATGGTGGAAGATGGGCTCTCGGAACAGGAGGCTCGCGGTCGACTCTATATGGTCGATGTGAACGGACTCCTGGAAGACAATATGAAGGGCCTCTCCAGTTTCCAGCAGAAACTCGCTCAGCCTGGCGATCGGTTGAAGGATTGGAAACGAACGGGGAAAGATCAGCAGATCACCCTCGCTGACGTGGCGCGGCAAGCCAAACCAACGATCCTGATCGGCGTCTGCGGACATCCGAACTTGTTCACCGAAGAAATCATTCGCTGTATGGCCGAGAATACAAAACGCCCGATCGTATTCCCGCTCTCCAACCCCACGTCGCGCATCGAGGCGGCGCCCAGCGATATTATTGAGTGGACCGATGGCCAGGCGCTGATTGCTACCGGAAGCCCGATCGATCCGGTGACCTACAAGGGCAAGACCTACCCGATTGCCCAGTGCAACAATACCTACATCTTCCCCGCCTTCGGCCTCGGGGTGGTCGCGGGGAATGTGACGCGCGTTTCGGACGAAATGTTCCGGGAAGCCTCTCGGACACTGGCATCATGCGCGGCGAGCGAGCGCAAAAAAACGGGTGCTCTGCTTCCTCCGTTGCCGTCGATCCGCGAGGTCAGCAAGGATATTGCCTTTGCGGTGGCCAGCAAGGCGCAGGAACAGGGGCATGCTCCCAAAACAACCCCCGAGGAGCTGCGCGCAAAAATCGAGCAGAAGTTCTGGGATCCCGCCTACGACAGCTAGGTCCGGGTCCAAACCGGATCGCGGGAAAACCGCCACGGGACCCCGCCCCCGGGTCATTTCGTAAAGGGACTTGACCGAATCGGGGTCGAGTCCTAAGACAAGGGACAGACGCCGGATTCTGCCCGGCCTCAGAAGGGAATCCATCATGTCACTGGAAGTGCTCGCGCCCGAAACGCGCAATTTCATCGACGGGGAGTTGGTAGAGGGCTCCACCGGTAAACGTTTCGAGAACATCAACCCGGCCAGCGGCGAAAGCATCGGCACTTGTGCCGACGGTACGTCGCTCGACATGGAAACCGCGATCGCGGCGGCAAGGAAGGCCTTCGACGAAACGGATTGGTCGCGGAACGCGCCGCTTCGCGCGAAATGCCTGCGACAGATTCATGAAGGGCTCCAGAGTGAGACCGAACAGCTGCGCGCCATCGTCACGGCGGAGGCCGGAGCCCCCGTGGCCCTCTCGAGCTTCATGCAAATCGATGGTCCTATCGAGCATATGGCGTATTGGGCCGAGAAAGCCGCTACCTTCGAGGCCGAGTCCGAAATGTCCGACATCCCTTTTTTCGGCCAGCAGAACCGCAGGATTCTGCGCCGCGAGGCGGTGGGCGTTGTAGGTGCCATAACTCCGTGGAACGTCCCTCTCTACCTGAATATCGCCAAGATCGGCCCGGCGCTGGCCTCGGGTTGCACCGCGATTCTCAAGCCGGCTCCGGATACCCCCTGGTCGGCAACCCATATCGGAAAGATCCTGGCCCAGACCGATCTCCCGCGCGGAGTCCTGAGTATTGTCGCCTCCTCCGACCACCTTGTCGGCGAGGCATTGTCCACTGATCCGCGGATCGATCTGGTCACCTTCACTGGTTCGACCGCCACGGGGAAGCGGATCATGTCCTGCGCTGCCGACACCGTGAAGAAAGTTTTCCTCGAACTGGGCGGCAAAAGCGCCTCGATCGTTCTGGACGACGCCAATTTGGAAGCCGTCCTGCCGCAGGCCGCCATGACCTGCGTCCACGGTGGTCAGGGCTGTGCGATTACCACTCGATGGTTGGTCCCCCGAGCCCGCTACGAAGAAGCTCTGGGGATTCTCGAGAAAGCCTTCTCCAACTGGAATTTCGGCGATCCCACAGATCCAACCAATATGCAGGGCCCTCAGGTCTCCAAGCGGCAGCAGGAGCGCGTCCTTGCCTATATCGAAAAGGGCAAGGCCGATGGCGCCCGTTTGATCGCTGGCGGGGCAGCCGGACCAGGACCGGGCTTCTATGTGCAACCCACTCTCTTTGCCGATGTGGACCCCGCGAGCACAATCGCGCAAGAAGAGATTTTCGGTCCGGTTTGCTGCGTCATTCCTTTTGACGACGACGATGATGCCGTGCGCATTGCGAATGATTCGGTTTACGGACTCTCGGGTTCCATTCATTCCGGCAGCGAAGAACGAGCGCTTGACGTTGCACGTCGCATTCGCACGGGAACGATCGCACTCAATGGGGGCCAGTGGTTTCATGTCGACACTCCCTTCGGTGGTTACAAACAAAGCGGCCTCGGCCGCGAGAATGGCCAGATGGGATTCGAGGAGTACCTCGAGACCAAGGTCATGTCGCTTCCCCCGAGAAGCTGAGGCAACCCATGGAGTTTTCCCCTTACGCTTACGAGTTCCACGAGGATCCCTATCCGATCTACAAGCAGCTTCGTGAAGAAGCGCCGGTCTACTACAACCCCAAAGAGGACTTTTGGGCTCTTTCCCGCCACCGTGATGTGATCGCAGGCTTCAAGGATACGGATCGATTTTCGAATTCACATGGCGTCTCCGTGGACCCTTCGGCAGCTGGGCCGGCGGCTCGAGTCGGGACATCTTTTTTGGGAATGGACCCGCCCGAACACACAAGCTTTCGCTCACTCATCTCCAAGACCTTCACGCCGCGGCGCGTTTCGGCTCTGGAACCGCGAATCCGCGAGCTGACCATCGAACATCTGGATCGCCTCGTTGGTGCCGGGGATTGTGATGCCATCAATGACTTCGCCGGCCTGCTGCCGATGGACGTCATCAGCGAGATGTTTGCCGTCCCCCGCGAGGACCGGGCCGAATTACGCCGTCACTCGGATATTCTCGTCCATCGAGAACAAGGAGAAAACGATTTACCCCCGACAGCTGGTATCGCGTTCGGGGAAATCCGGCAGTACTTTCAGGATCACATAAAGAAACTTCGGGCTAATCCTGGCGAGGACCTGCTTTCCTCGATGATTGCCATGATTCCCGAGCATGACATCCTCAACGAAGAGGAGCTGCTCTCCTTCTGCAATCTGCTGATTGTTGCGGGCAACGAGACCACCACCAAGCTCCTCGGCAATGCACTCTATTGGCTTTCGCTGAACCCCGGCGAACGACAGAAAGTACACGGGGACGCGAAAAGAATTCCCGACTGGGTCGAAGAAACGCTGCGCTATGACAACTCGACCCAACTCCTGATGCGCCTCATGCTCGAGGACGTAAAAATCGACGATATCACCATTCCTGCGCAATCCCGCGTCGTTCTGCTGGTCGGGGCCGCCAACCGAGACCCGGAAGTCTTTGAACGCCCCGACGAGTACGATCTCGATCGTGACAAGACTGCCTCCCTTGCTTTTGGTCGCGGTGCGCATTTTTGCCTCGGCGCCTCTCTCGCAAGGATGGAAGGCGTCGTCGCTCTCGAAGAATGGATCAAACGGTTCCCCGACTATGCCGTCGACCCTTCGGGAATCGAGCGCGTCCACTCGGTGAACGTTCGCGGCTTTGCCAAGCTGCCGATCCGCCTCACCTGAAGCGATCGGGGCGATCGGCGCTAGGAAGTGGCCTGGTCCTGCTCGCTTGCACCCACAACGGTGGCCACCATGGCGTCACCGGTCACGTTGCACGCGGTGCGGCACATATCGAGAAGCCGATCGACGCCGAAAATAATCGCGACCCCCGAGGCCATGACCTCGGGTGAAAAGCCCAGCGAACCAAGCACGATGATCAGCATCACAATCCCCACCCCGGGAACCCCGGCGGTACCGATCGAGGCGAGTGTCGCGGTCAGAACAATGGTGAGCTGATCGCCCATCGTCAGCGGGATCCCGTAAAGCTGCGCGATAAAAAGTGCGGCAACGCCCTGATAGAGCGCGGTTCCATCCATATTGATCGTGGCACCCAACGGAATCACGAAACTGGTCACTTCGCCGGAGACTCCGAGGCGATCCTCGACGCACTCCATGGTCACCGGCAGAGTGGCGGAAGAGCTTGAACTCGAGAAGGCCAGCAGCTGAGCCGGAGCAATTCCGGCCAGAAATCGGCGCCGAGAAATCCCCGATGCCAACCGCAAGATCGTTGGATAGACCAGGAAGATCATGATGCCGAGTCCCGTCACGACGACGCCGCTATAGACCAGCAAGGCGCCGAGAACGTCCAGGCCCAGCGAAGCCATCACCTCGACCAACAAGGTAAAAACCGCAAACGGTGCGACCTGCATGACCACCCGAACCAGCGCCAGAATCACCTCGGTCATCCCCTCGCATACCCGCTTGACGGGGTCAGCCTTGTCCTCGGGAATCAACGTCAGGGCCACCCCGATCACCAGAGCAAGAAAGACGATCTGGAGCATATTCCCATCCGCCAGTGCCTCGGCAGGATTCCGCGGCACGATATCCAGCAATCGATCCCAGCCCGTCGCGAGTTTGCCTTCGGCAACAGCGATGCTGGTCTCCGCCTCGACTTCACGCTCGGCGGCGAGACGGTTGCGCACATCCTCGCTGACAAACGATCCGGGTTGGGCCACATTGGCCAGAACCAAGCCAACGGTAATCGAAAGAGCAGTCGTCGCGAGGTAGATCCCCACGGTCTTGCCACCGATGCGTCCCAATTTCCGGAGGTCCCGGAGACTGCTGACGCCGACGATCAAGGAGAAGAGAACGATCGGCACCGCCACGAAACGCAGGCTGCGCAAAAATAGATCGCCAATGAAACCGTTGAGGCCGACAACGAAGTCGATCAGGCCGCGGACAAAACCGTCCTTCCCGGCGAGAGCCAGAATCCGGTCCCCGGTCTCGTTCAGGATAATACCGAGAACCAACCCCGAGACCAGACCGATCAGGATGCGAATATGGAGCGCCAAAGGCTCCCTAGGCGCACCGTCGGCCTTCGACACCTCTGCTCAGACCTCTTCGAGAACGATGGCCTGACGGGGACAACGGCGGATGGAATCCTCCACCTTGGCGCGAAGGTCCTCGGTAGGGGTTTCCGTCGAAAGGTACAGGCAGTCGTCGTCCTTCACCTCGAAGACTTCGGGACAGACCTGCATGCAGATCGCGTTTGCTTCACAGCGATCGTAATCTACTACGATTTTCATACCCATAAAGACAACTTTGGAATATTGAGCCGCTCAGCGCAAGCGATGGCTACTTCATCTTGGCTTCTTTGTACTCAACGTGCTTGCGGGCTCTCGGGTCGTATTTACGGAGGACGAGCTTTTCGGTCGCCGTCTTCTGGTTCTTTTTGGTCACGTAGAAGTGGCCGGTACCTGCCGTCGAAATCATTCGGATCTGGTCGCGCATTTTTGCCTCCCAACGCGCGGACAGAAGGTCCCGCGTATCGAAAAGAACTCGCAAAAAGTCCCTCTCGGCGCAACCAGGGCCTGTGGGGAGTACTTCCGCTCTTGCTCCGTTTTGCCAGCTTTGGCAGTGATAGAGGTATGTATTTGCCTATTCAGAAGATCGCGCTGGCCGCCGGCTTGCTAGCATTCGCCGCCTGCACAAGTGATTCCGGGAAAAATGAAGCGCCCACGGCGCCTGCAGCCGCGGCAAAGCCCCGCGCGGCGGCGGCTCCCGTAGCACCGCCCAAGGCACCCGAAGCCCCCGCCGAACCCCGCCGGGAAGCGCTGAGCGGGGGGCCTTACCCCACTCTGGTTCTCTCTCAGGCCCAATTTGTGGATAAAAAGGGCCCTGACGGTCGGATGATGCCCGCCCCCGGGCCGGCCAAGTTGACCATTGTGCGGCAAACACCGGAGGGCTGGCAGACCACCATCCTCGAGGATCCCGAATCCAACGTCTTTCACAAGGCCACGGCCTTCGGAGACGGCCTGCTGACGATTGGCGGCAACAAGGCCATGCTCAAGACGTGGAAGATGGAAAACGGCGCGTGGACCGAGGAAATGCACTGGAACCCAACCTTTGGGGGACGATTCAACCGGCTTCGCGACTACGAGCAGGGTGACGTCGACAACGATGGCAAAGACGAGATTGTCATCGCCACACATGATCAGGGCGTCATCGCGATCATCCACCCCGACGAAGACTGGCGCGTCGAGCAAATCGATGCGCTTCCCAACACATTTGTCCACGAGATCGAGCTCGGAGACGTTGACGGCGACGGTGATCTGGAAGCCTTTGCCACCCCGTCCAAGCCGAACAAACTCGACCAACACCAGCCCGGCGAGGTGACCGGCTACCGTCGTTCGGCCGATGGCACCTGGGTCAAGGAAGTCGTCGATGCGCCCGGAGACACTCACGCCAAGGAGATTTTGGTCGCGGACACCGACGGGGATGGCAAGGCAGAGGTCTTCATCGTCTGGGAAGGTGCGATGGACAAGGGGAAATTGGTACGCGAGGTGACCATCAAGCAATACCGCTGGAACGGGGAATCCTGGGACGGCGTGGTCGCGCAGACCCTGCCGGACCGCCTGACAAGAGCGATCGCCGCAGGCGATGTGACGGGCAACGGTAAAATTGATCTCGTAGTCGGGACGCAGCGCTCCGGGCTCTACCTCCTCGAGCAAAGCCCGGAAGGCTGGTCCAAGCGGCATATCGACCGCGCTTCCAGCGGGTTTGAGCACCCGGTGACCCTCGCGGACCTTGATGAAGATGGCACCCTGGAGGTTTATGTGGCCTCCGAAGACCAGAACCAACTTCGTCAGTATACGATTACGGACGGTCGAATCTCCAAGAAAGTGGTGACGCGCCTCGCTCCGGGGGACATCACCTGGAACGTCGACGCCGTTGGGCTCCAATAAGCCGTTCCCAGATGATCGATCTCTACACATCTCCAACGCCTAATGGGCACAAGGCCTCGATTACACTTGAGGAATTAGAGCTTCCCTACCAAGTGCACCCGATCAATCTCGGTGCAGATGAGCAGAAGACGCCGGAATTTCTGGCGATCAACCCGAACGGTCGGATACCGGCGATTGTCGACAGAGAAGCCGGGGATTTCCCCATCTTCGAATCTGGCGCGATCATGATTTATCTGGCCGAAAAAGCGGGCCGCTTGTTGCCGACAGATCCCAAAGGACGTTCTCGGGTCATCCAATGGCTGATGTTCCAAATGGGGGGTGTCGGCCCGATGATGGGTCAGGCGAATGTGTTTTTTCGATACTTCCCGGAGAAACTTCCGAGTGCGATCTCTCGCTACCAGAACGAGACGCGCCGACTTCTCGAGGTGGTTGACCGCCACCTCACGGATCGGGAGTGGCTCGCCGATGACTTCTCGATTGCCGATATCGCCAACTGGGCCTGGATTCGCACCCATAAATGGTCAGGCGTCTCGATCGAGGGCCTCCCCGCTCTGGAGCGCTGGAAAACAGCCATGTACGCGCGGCCCGCTTCGCTTCGTGGTCTCGACGTTCCAGCGCGCATGCCGGACCTCAGTGAGAAAGAAGAGGAAGCCGAGCGATTTTCCCGCCAAGCGGGTAAACTTTTGCAACGCTGAGGCACGCCTGCAGTCGATTTCCCCGGCCTGGGAACTTCCGGGATATACCGAAAAAGTTCTCGACAGACTTGCCAAAGTGAGGAACCCTCATTAATGAGAAGTTCTCAACCTTTGGAGGAGAGTGAAAATGTCCGTAAACCCAAATTACCGCACCGTCGACCGCGACGATTTTTCCGCCATGATGGTGAATGGGCGCTACTTCGAGCGATCCAATGCTTTTGAAAATATCATCGCTCGGACGGACGAACATTTCTGGAATCCGGAAGACCCGGCCTACATCAACCTCATCAACCCTCCGCCTCTCGAGGGGTCCATTCTCCCCGAGCAATTTCTGATCGAGCCTCGCACGGCGGTCTGGGACCGCCTCGACGAGAAACAGCGCATGGAGTTCATGCACGACAGTGCCTGTTGGACGATCTCCCAACTTCTGCATGGCGAACAGGGGGCACTCAGCCTTTCGTCCTCACTCTGCGACATCTTTCTTGATCCGGGCGCACAAGAATATGCCGCCAACCAGGTCCGCGAAGAAGCCCGCCACGTGCATGCTTTCACCCTTTATATGCAAGCTCGTTTCGACGGGAAGATCATGGCCCCGGGAGATACTCTCGGTGGGTTGCTCAAACAGATCGTCGCCAGCCCGATCGTCTACCAGAAGATTGTCGGCATGCAGATGTTGGTCGAGGGGCTGGCCATGGGCGCGTTCACGACGCTCTATCAGGAATCCAATGATCCACTCCTCCGACGACTCTGCCAGCTCATCATGACGGATGAAGCCTTCCATCATAAATTCGGGAAGATTTGGGCTCACGAGACCGTTCCCAATCTGCCCGAAGCCGAACATAATGCTGTCGAAGACTGGGCTGAAGAATGTTTCCAGCTCCTCCTTTTCAACCTGGTCAGCCCTGAACAGCGCCGGGCCCTCTACCCCAAATACGGCCTTGACTGGGAGTGGGTGCAGGGAGCGATGGCCGAAGCGGTCACCGACGATGAACGTCGGGAGCGGATGATGGAAGGAAATGATATCTTCCGCACCCTGATCAAAACTCTCGACAATGCGGGGATCATCACCGACCGAACTCGCGCGACCTACGGTAATTGGGTGGACATGGCAGCTCTGCGGGCCGAGGGCGATTCCCTTATCGGATACGATGTGGCAGAAGCGGGAATCAAGGATCTGCAGGCGATCAATGCAGGCAAAAGAAAGATCGTCCAAAAGGTCTCTGCTTAAGAGACGTGAGCAAACCATCCCGGAAACTGGTCGAGGTCGATTCCAAGCCTGCGACTCGCCCGACCCGTCGGGAGAAGACAGAACGCGCACTCATCACTGCCGCCAGAGAGGTTTTTCTCGAGCGCGGCTATGATGGAGCGACGACTGGGGAGATCTCGCGCGCGGCGGGCGTGGCCGCCGGGACCTTCTATCTCTATTTCGGCGACAAGCGGAGTGCTTTCGGAGCGGTCTCCCGGGAAACCGGGCGCAAACTTCTCGCGGAAATGCTCTGCGCGCTCGAACCGGGTGTCGACCCAGAGAGCCTGACCCGCCTCACCCTCCAGTTGGTGGCTGATTTCTGGCGATCCGATCCCCCTCTATCGAGATTGATCCTGTCCGGAGGCCCGGCGTTGGGCATGGCATCGGACCACGCCTTTGTCGACGAGGTATGCGAAGCACTCCGAGAGATCGGCGTCAGCGATCAAGAGGAGCCCATGGCCCTCTCGCTATTTCTGATCGGACTCAGTCTCCAAATCGGACATCTGATCGTCGCCCGCCCCGAGGCTGAAGAACAAGTACAATCCCTGATCACTCTGGCGGCCCGGCGATTCTGAATCGTCAGACGAGATTCTCCGGCACCTGCCCCCGCAACACAGCGATCACGCTCGCGGTCGCCATCTCGATCACCCAGTTGCGGTCCTCGGCGGTAGCACTGCCAAGATGGGGCAAGAGCACCACGTTGGGCAAAGCCGCCAGACCATCCTGCAGCGCCGGCTCCCTTTCAAAAACATCCAGTCCGGCGGCAAAAATTCGTTCCGCCTCGAGCGCCCGAACCAACGCAGCCTCGTCCACAACCGGGCCGCGAGCCACATTGACCAGGACCGCAGAATCCTTCATCAAGCCCAGGCGCCGAGCATCGATCAAATGATGAGTCTCTTCGGTTAGCGGCACGCTCAGGCAAACGAAATCCGCCTGCGCCAAGCCATCCTCCAACGCAACGCGGCGGGCCTCGATTGGTGACGACTCGAGGTGTGGTTTGTTGCTGTTCGCAACGTAGAGGACGTTCATCTCCCAACCGATCGATCGCCGCGCGATCGCCCCGCCGATCCGCCCGGCGCCGACAACCAACAGAGTTTTTCGCAGCATCTTGCGCCCCACCAGAAGAGTTGGCCAGAAACCCTCCCAGCTACCGCTACGAACCAGTTCCTGCGCCTCTGTCACTCTGCGTGCCGCCGCCAACATCAGCAGCCAGGCTGCATCCGCAGTTGGTTCGCAAACGGGATCCGGTGTGTTGGTCACGCGGATTCCTCGGCGGCGCGCTTCCGCCAAATCTATATTATCCACCCCGACGGCCGTATTGGCGACAATGCGCAGTTGCGGACCCGCCGCATCGAAAAACTCGGCGTCGATGAGGTCGCGGCCGAAGGCAATCACCGCATCCGCACCGACGATCTTCGACAGCAGAATATCGCGAGGGAGTATCTGCCCCGTGCCGTTAGATCGGACCTCGGCATCAGGGAAAGCCTTCTGCAGGCACGCGATCGGATCCTGCAGGTAATCCGCTGTGACGGCAATAATCACCAGAGCTGATCGGTATAGGTGTCCGTGCCTGGAACTGTCGGCAGCCAGGGCGAGGCAAATACAACCTTGGCCAGGCCACTGCCCTCCAGAGCCTCGGCGTAAAGGCGAAACCGGGACCAGGTATCGGCGGCCGGTGCATCGACGAAAAAGATCTGCATATCGAGAGCGTCCGTGCGCTCCACCTTGGGAATGGACATCGGAGCATCGCCCTGGGGGATCGGCGACCACACCGAACATTGGGCCACCGGAGATCCCTCGAGGAAACCGGGCAGATAATCCTTCATCCACGTATCGAGTTGGTCTTGCTCGACACCCGGATGGCGCTCGACAGCAAGCGTGACGAGCCCTGCGTATCGATGATCGAGAGCCAATTCGACAGGTACCGGATCTTCGTCCCGATAATGCGTCCAGTCCAGATTATAGAGCAGTGTATGGACGTGGGTCCGATGCTCAAAACCGCGGTTGTTCTTGTAGAGCCAGAAGACCTGCTTGCTGCCCCACTCGTTCCACTCCTTGAGCTTCCCTTCCGTCACCCAGTACATGGCAAGAAAAGAGCCCGCGTCGACGGCCGGTTTTGCGAGACTGCTCTCGTTGGGAAATCGAAGGTCCTTGAGCGGCCGGGTCGATACCCATCGACTCCCCGCCAAAAGCCACGGCCCCTGCAAGCAACCACCATAATAATGGTCGCGCTCATACCAACGGTTGAAGTCCACCTCGTGACCCTGATGAGGGTCCACCATCGTGAACAACATGCTGCCAACCTTGACCGGATAATCCTTCATCGCCTTCTATCTCCCGAAATTCTGGTACTCAGGCCACAAAGCATAATCTTTTGCATGCCTGCATGTCGACACCAAATCGTCGCCAGATCGTCACAAGGCGGCATCATCCGGCGAACTCGACCTCAGTTCCGTGCGACGATTGGCTCCACCGGCGCGGCGCGGGCCAGTCAGAGAGGACCGCAGGCTCCCTGTGTTGCTTCAGGCTTCCACGCCCGCCTCCCGGATCGCACGGGAAGCAAGGCGAGCAACGAAAATAGTCACCGCCATTGTCGCCGCAGCGCCGAGAATATTGAGAACCGTCGAAGCCATACTCCCACCTGTTGCTGCGCCTGCAGCGGCGGTCCCCACGTAGACATAACCTATCGTCCCTGGCAGCATCCCAACGAAAGTCGCCAGAATGTAGGGGCCTGGCCGAACACCCGTCAGACCAAAGGCATAGTTGCTGTAGGTGAACGGGAATACCGGAGCGAGCCGGACCAGCAGCACGATCTTGGCCCCTTCTTTAGCGATTGCTCGATCGAGCGCCTCAAATCGGGGATTCCCCCGGGTCATCTTTTCAATTCTTTCGCGAAGGAAAGTCCGGGCAAGAAGGAACGATAGCGCCGAGCCAAGATTCGCCCCCAACAGAACCACCCCAAGCCCACCGGCAAGGCCGTAGAGAGCCCCTGCGCCCAGCGTAAGAATCGAAGCGGGGATGAAAAACACGACACAAACCGAGTAGGTCAGGGCGTAGACCAAATACCCGAGAGGGCCCAGGCCCTGGACCCAAACCTGAAATTCCTGCATCCATTCCGCGATCGGCAGATAGCGAAAAAGCAGAAACGCGACGGCGATGGCGGCAAGCGCCAGCAAAATCGTTCGAATCGGGAAACGACTATTTTCCAATTTATCGGCCACGCTGAAGAACCCTACCACGGGGACTTTGGGTGAGATAGACAGGGGGGGTGCAGAAAGTGCTCATCACCGGCATCGCGGGCGGTCTGGGCCGACTCGTTGCAGAGCGTCTCGGCAAGAACATGTCGGTCGTGGGAGTCGACCACACACCCTGGGTGGGGCACCCCCCCCAATTCACGATGATCACCGCCGACCTGCGCAAGAAGAAGGTGGAAGACGTCTTCCGGCGCGAGAGACCCGATATCGTTGTCCATCTGGGGCTGGAGCGCCATAATTTTGATCCCGCCCTGCGGCATGATGTGAACGTCGGCGGAACCAAGAGAGTCATTGAAGCCGCAGCCGCCTACGGCACGTCGAACATCATCATCCTCACCAGTTCCTATGTCTACGGCGCACTCCCCCGCAATCCATTCTATATGGACGAAGAGACGACACTGAATGTCAGCCGTCACTATCCCGAAATCCGGGACATCGCCGAGATGGATGCGATCGCGACCAATTTCCTGTGGCGCTACCCCGAAATTCGCACGGCGGTGTTGCGGCCCGCCAGCACCCTCGGCCCCCGCACTCATAGCTCGATTGCCACCTATCTTCGGCTGAATCCATCGCCAAAGCTGATCGGTTTCGACCCGCTGGTTCAATTCATTCACGAACTTGATGTCGCCGAGGCGATCCAAAAAGCCATCGATACCGGAGTCCGGGGGGTATTCAACATCGTGGGCCCCGGAGCCGTCCCGATCTCGACCGCCATTCGCGAGAGCGGGGGCACGGCCCTGCCTGTGCCGGAAACTCCAACGCGAGTCTTGCTGCGCAATCTTTTCCGCTGGGGCCTCTTTCCCTTCCCTGCCGATGCCGTGGACTTCATCAAATACCCCTGCACGATCGACGGAAGGCGGTTTCGAGAGGCGACAGGCTTTTTGGCGCAACGCTCGCTTGGCGAAACTCTGCGCTCCGTGCGACCCTGAAACCACCAGATCCCATGGCGGAAATTCGTAACATCACTTCTGCACCCCGTCGGAAACGGCCCGGGGCCAGCGGACCCGGACCACGGCAGAGATCCGTCGACGCCGATGCCGTTCGGGCCACACCCTCGGGGCAAAGTCTCTGGCAAAGGTTGCAGGAGTTCGGGCAGGTGGTCGCGAGCGCGGCGACACAGCATCTGGCCCCCGAACTCCTCCGCGACCTCGATACCGAGATCGCCACGAAAATCGATGCCGCCCCGCTGGCAACCAACGACTTCGGTTTTGACCCCTGGGGGTTCGAGAAGGAAACCGCCCGCCGCTGCTTTTTCACAAGCGCACTTCTCTACCGCTACTATTTTCGGGTCCAGACCCGCGGGATCGAGAATCTGCCCGCAGGGCGCGTTCTCCTCATCGGCAACCATGCCGGGCAAATCGCAATCGATGCGGCCATGATCGCGACAGCCTGCCTGATGGAAGGAAACCCGCCCCGCATCGTTCGCGGCATGGGGGAATATTGGCTCTCTCGACTCCCCTGGCTGAATATTTTGATGGTTCGCTTCGGGAGCGTTGTCGGCACCCCAAAAAACTGCGTCGATCTGCTTGAGCACGGCGAAGCCGTGCTCGCCTTTCCGGAGGGGGTGCGCGGCATGAACAAGGGGTTTTCCGAGCGCTACCAACTCCAGGACTTCGGTTTGGGGTTTTTACGCCTCGCACTGCAGACGGGGACCCCCATCGTGCCTGTCGCAACAGTAGGATCCGAGGAGCAAGCCCCGTCTCTGGGGAACCTCGAGAGTTTGGCAGGAATTCTCGGCATGCCCGCCTTCCCCATGGTCCTCACTCCGGTGCCCCTGCCCGTTCGGTATCATGTGGAATTCGGCGAGCCGCTGATCTTCGAAGGCAACGCCAACGATGAGGACCACGTCATCGAGGAGAAGGTAAACATCGTCAAGGCACGGCTCCGCACCATGCTGCGCGACGGACTCGAGCGGCGCGTCGGCATCTTCAGCTGAAGAGCCCGCCACGCGTCCTCTGGTTTGCAAGCTTCCTGGCAGATCGATAGTCTCTCCGAGCTGAACGGTCGCGGCGACATGGCGCCTGGGGCAGCGATTCGAAAACGTGACCGAAGAACGGGGACGAGGCGGATGATGGCGGTTGGTTCGGGCTACGAGGGTCTATCGAGACTCGACGCAGCATTTCTTTCATTTGAGACAGTCAATGCCCCCATGCATGTCGGTCTGACCCTCGTCTTTCAGGAAGGTCCGCTGCGTGGCCCCGGCGGTGGCGTCGACATGACCAAGATCCGGCGACACATTCAGGCGCGCCTGTCTCGCATGCCCCGCTACCGGCAGAAAATTCGCAAGATTCCATTGACCGGCGACCATCTCTGGGTCGACGACGGCAATTTCAATCTCGACAATCACGTGCGTCACACGTCGATCCCGAAGCCCGGCAATCAGGAAAGCCTGAGGAGGCTCTGCGGCGACCTTCTCGAGCGCCCTCTCAATCGGAATCGCCCCCTTTGGGAGATCTGGATCGTTGAAGGATTGGCCGACGAGCAATTTGCGGCCATCTGTAAAGTACATCATTGCATGGTTGACGGCGTCGGGGGCTTGTCCCTGCTCCACGCCCTGCTTTCAACCAGCCCCGTGGAGCCCTCGGGTGTCGACGAAGGATGGGTCCCGCGACCGGAGCCAAGCGAAACGCAGCTCCTTCAGCTGGCAGTGCAACGCCGACAGGGCATGATCCAGTCGGCGGGCGAAACTCTGGTCAACGCGCTCACTGACCCGGCGAGTTCGCGCAAAGCCCTGCAGGAGCGAGCAACGGGACTCCTCGCCTTCACCCGACGAGGACTGCCTTTGGCCAGTTCGATGAGCTTCAACCAACCGATCGGGCCAAACCGCAAAGTCGAATGGCTCTCGCTCGAACTCGCACGCATCAAGGCCGTCGGAGCCTCCCTCGGTGGGACCGTCAATGACGTGACTTTAGCTGCACTGGCCGGGGGATTCCGTGAATTCCTTCTGGGCCGCGGGCAACTCGACAGCGGAAAAATCGTTCGCACGGTGGTCCCGGTAAACCGCCGGGCACCCGACGCCTCGACCGTGCTCGGGAATCAGGCATCGTGCTGGATGGTCGACCTTCCGCTGGACTGTACGAATCCTAAAGAGACGCTCCGCCGCGTGCACGCGCAGACGCTGATCCACAAGAGCAGCCAATCCGCTCTGGGCGGCGAAGTCCTGACTCAGGCAGCCGAATGGGCCAACGCAGGAATCATGCACCGTCTGGTGCGCGTGCTCAGCAACCTCCATCCTTTCAATCTGGTGATTACCAACGTTCCGGGACCGGCAACGCCTCTCTATATGGCGGGAGCTCCTCTCGCCGCAGCGCACCCCCACCTCCCACTATTTGAAGGACAGGGAATCGGTATCGCCATCTTCCGCTACGTCGACCGCCTGCAAATCGGCCTGACGGGCGATCGAGATCAAGTCCCCGACCTCGATCATTTGTCACAGACTATCGAGAAAAGTTTCGAAGCTCTCGAAACAGCAGCTGGTACCGCGAAGCCTCTCGCCGCCAAGACCATGCACGCGGCGGCCGGCGGTTGATGAGAGTCGGACGCCGGGCGGAGAAAATCTACTATGCCCCGTCACGCTCGCATCCGGCCGCGGCCCCGCTTGTCGCGCTCCTGATCTTTTTCGCATCCGCCTGCACGGCGGTACGACCGACGGCTGCGCCGTCCGATGCCGCGCCATTCACCTACGCCTCCCGCGTTCAGAAAATTCTGAACCCGTCGACCACCATGCCCAATGGCGCCTGGCTCGGGGGCGACGTGGCAGCCTCCATCCCGATCACCGACGATATGCGCATCTGGCTTTTCGGCGATACGCTGGTGGGGTCTTTCCAAACCGACTGTCCCAAAGGCGCGCCGTTTTGCGACCGCGAAATTTTCAAAGGAAAGGCTACTGGTCCCGTTCATAATTCGGTTGGCGTCCTGCGCGGATTGCCCGGGTCCTACCAACCAATCGAGCGGTTCTGGGGGGAAAAACCCGACGGCGCCCCCACTTCCTTTTTCGCCGCAGACGACCCCGACCACTACCTCTGGCCCCTCTCCGGAGTCTCTCTCGAGGGAGGATTGGTCATTCTCGCCAATGAGAACTCCGCGACCAGTGGACTTTCTCCCGTAGCCGCAGTTCTCCTCCACGTCCTCAACCCACTCGACGCACCGACAGAATGGGAGGTCCGACAACGGGCGCTCCCTTTTCGGAAAAGTACGCCTGAGGACCAGCGGAGCCTCAGCATCACCAGCGCTGTCGTGCGACGAGGAAAATTCCTGATCGTCGTCGGCTCTCGAAGAGATTCGGCCGGCAAAACAGCCACCATCCTCGCGCGTCTGCCCGTCTCGGCCTTGCAGGATTTTGATGGTTCATGGGCGTGGGAGTGGTGGATGCATACGGACAAGAATGAGCCGGAGTGGTCCGCACCGCTTGAATTCCAGAAACTGGCCACGGTTCAGGGGCTTCCGGCGTCTTCGGAATCCACGATCGACCGCCGGCAGGACCAGCTTTGGGAAACTTACCAGATCCAGGGCCTTACTTACGATATTCATCGCTTCACTGCGGAGGTATTGGAGGGGCCATGGCAAGATAGCGGCGCCGTTTACCACGTCCCGCCGCCGTGGAGCCTGCCCGCACGACGGCATTGCGGCAAACCGCTGCTCCGCAGCGCTCGGACCCGACAGGATATGGCCGCTCGGCGTCAACGCGCCCGGAACCTGATGTGCCGCATCGGGAACTTCGTGGTCTATGCCCCCAAATCTCATCCGGGGCTGAGCCCGAACGGAGAGCAGACGCTGACCTATAACGTCAATCTTTTCTTTGGCACTCTGAAAGGGCTCTCCCATGCGGTGGGTAAATTCCCCGGATTCTACGTCCCGCGTGCGGTGCGGCAGCCAACTCCGAGACGCCAGAAAAGCCCGGCTCAGAGCGAGTAGAAGAGCCAGGAGATATAGCCGACGTACGCCAGAAGAAAAATCATGCCCTCGGGGCGGGTAAGCCGATGCCCTGAACCCAGAAAGGGCAGGCAGGCCACCGATGCCAGCAACAAGACAGGCAGATCGAATGACAGAACCGCTGCCGGCACAGCCAAGCCGCCTGGCGCGATCAAGGCTGTAAGACCCAGAATCGCGAGCAGGTTCATGATGTTCGAGCCGACCACATTCCCGACCGCGATATCATTCTCCCCGCGGGTAGCCGCGACCAGCGCCGTCACCAGTTCCGGTAGCGAGGTGCCAACCGCCACGATGGTCAGCGAGATAATCAATTCGCTCAACCCGAGCGATCGAGCGATTCCGATCGCCCCTTCGACAAAAATCTCGGCTCCCACCACAAGCAACAAGAGCCCGGCTACCATCAGGAAGATCTCCCGACCCATCCCGCCCCACCCGGGACCAGCGGCTTCAGAAAACTCTTTCTCGTATTCCTGACGAACGGCATCGGACTCTCCGGTGCTGATCCGGACAGCCGCCACCAGATAACTCACCAACACCACCAACAAACCGATCCCGTCCACTCGGGACAAATGACCATCCCTCGCGCAGAACCAGACCAGGCCCGTCGCAAAGATCATGATGGGGATGTCCCACCAAATCAGTCGCTGCGCCACGACGAGTGGAACCACAACAGCGGCAGCGCCGAGGACCACAAGCAAATTCAGCAGATTGGAGCCGATCACGTTCCCGATCGACACATCAGGCTGCCCGAGAAAGGCCGCGTGAAGGGAAACCGCCAATTCAGGGGCACTTGTACCCACCGCGACCACCGTCACGCCCACAACCAGAGGGCTGATCCCGAGAACCCGGGCCAGGCGCGATGCTCCTCGGACCAGGAATTCACCACCAATCCCCAGCAATCCGAGGCCCAAAATCAATTGTAGCCAGTCCCAGATGTTCAATTAGGCCTCTCCTTCAGGACATAGGACGTCCTGATCTCTGTGGGTACGCCAAGGTTGCCCCTGTGTCGAGATTTGCGACTCCGCCTCCCGTTTGGCAGTTCAGAAGCATGGTTTCTAGGCCCGTTTGGCTCCTGAGTATGGACACCGAGCAATTCCAAGCTCCCCCCATGACCACAGGTGCCCTCAAAGCATTCTTTCTCGAGAAAGGCGCATCCGCCGCAAAGACTGAGATCAGCCTCGTTCATTTTCTTGAGAGAGAGGAGGCCGAGACCTGGCTCCACAAGACCTGGCCGGAAACAATCAGGGCGCAAGCAACTGCCGCTGTCGCTCGCGGCGAGCGGCCCATTTTGGGGCTGAGTTGCTACACGTGGAATGTCGGCGAGTTTCTCGAAATCGCCGCGGCCGCGAAAAAAGATGTCCCGGAACTTCTGGTCGTCGCCGGCGGGCCTCACGTCCAGCGAGCCGAAGATTTTCTGCTCGATGAATCCATCGATCTGATCATCCTCGGCGAGGGCGAGATCACCTTCGCCGAACTTCTCGACAGTGCCCCGGAACAATGGCCCGGAATCGAAGGACTCGCTTGGCTCGATGAGGGCGTGGTTCGCAAAACACCCACCCGCCCGCGCCGTGAATCTCTGGATGAATTTCCTTCTGCGCTCGACGTTATCGAACTTCGTGACGAGGCAGGCGAACCGATTTACGGGCAAATGTCCTACGAGACGGCTCGTGGCTGCCCTTACCGCTGTGCTTTCTGTGAATGGGGCACAGGAGCCATCGGGACCAAGATGTATCAATTCTCGCTCGATCGTATCCGCAGCGATTTCGAACGGGCGGCGGCTGGCGGCATCAAGGATTTCTGGCTCGCGGACTCCAACTTCGGAGCCCTCCGCGAGGACGCGGAAAAAACGGAGATGGTAATCGAACTCCGTCAGCGCACAGGCCTGCCGCAAACATTCGCTACCTCGTGGTCCAAAAATCACAACAAGCGCGTTCAAGGAATTGTTCGCCGCCTGCACGAGGAGAATCTACTCTCCCATTATCACCTCGCCTTGCAGACTCTGACCCCTCTGGCACTTGAACTAAGCAATCGAAAAAACATGCGCGACAACGATTTCGAGCGCGTCGTCAAGGCATGTGCGAACGAAGGAATCCCGATTGCCGCGGAGCTGATCTGGGGCCTGCCGGGCGATACCCTGAGCGAATTCGAAACGAATCTCGACCGCCTTCTCCGTGTATTCCCGAACATCAATATCTTTGGCTACACACTTCTGCCCGGAACCGAGTTCTACGACCGCCGCGAGGAATATAAACTCGAGACCGTTCCCGTCGCCGGCTACGGGAAGGCCAAAGGCGAGTACGTCGTCGGCTGCCACACCTTCTCGGCCCAGGAGGGCGCCGAAGGCTACTTTCTGATCACCGCCTATATCGTTCTCGCCCGAGGACAAATCCTGCCCCTGACGGCCCAATTCCTCGCGCTGGACGAATCAGTCCCGGTGGCACCGCTACTGCGAAAAATACTCTCGGCTCTTCTTGAAGAATTCGCCGAGGAACTCGGCGAAGAAATCGCTCAGGACCGCCTGGTCGCCTACGAGCGACGCTCCGAGATCTATCTGGCGCTACTCGCAAAACCTGAAAGGACCTATGCGGTGATCGCACGAGTCCTCTCCGAGTGGCTGGGCGAACACGATTGTCAGCATCTGACACAACGGTTGGTGCGGATTCTGGGTCTCGACCGAGCCCTTTGCCCCCGCTCCGGAGCCAGACAATTAGCAACTCATGAGTTTGAATTCGATGCTGCCGAAGCAATCGCAACTTTGAGTCGCATGGAACGCCCGTCGGATGAAATGGTCGATCAATCGGCACCTGTTGCCATCGAAATCGAGTACCCGGGGGGCGTCGGCGAAGTCTTGCATGACCCGGATGGCGGCTCGTGGGTCCGAGGGCAACTCAAGACCAATTCATGAACGAGGCTTCGGAAAGAACACAACCTCCGTCCGCCAAATCGTTCTCCAACTGGAAAAACAGCAGGGCCGATCTGGCGAACGAAGTCGTGTTGCGCGAGAATCTAGTCCTGCACTACGATCTGAATATCCGGGGCACCAGCCATCAGGCCGCCAAATTTCTTGCCCGCGGCCCGAAAGTATTCGGTCTTGCCGTGGGCGTCGAAAGATTCCTGATCCGCGTAAAGTTCCACCACGACATAATGGTCCGGCCGGTCCAGAGACTTGCAGAACTCATACCGTTGGCAGCCCGGCTCGTTGGCGCGCACCTGAGCGCCCAATTCGTTGAAAATCCCTTCGAATTCCTCTCCCTTGCCCGCCTGGACAGGGATTGTCGCTATCACATGAATCATATCAATATCCTTTCTCCGATTCTTCTAGCAGAGCGACACGTGCGCCGGCGACCCTTCGGAATAACACCGGAACCGTTCAGACGGGAAGGTCCGGGATGATCTCCAATGTCGATCGTCTCATGGCCTATATCCACCCCATCATTGGGCTCATCGCCCTGGCCCTTCTCCTTCGTGCCGCGAGCTTCGGCCTGCGCTCGCGTGAAAGGCGCGGAGAGCATCTGCGTCCCAGGCATGCCCAGGCCGCACCATTGGCCTACGGTGTCACGCTCCTGGCCTTCTTCATGGGAATCGTCTCGACATGGCTTTGGCGCCCCGATCTGGATATCGCCAGCGGCTGGCATTTCCGCATCGGGGTCGCTGTCATTGTCTTGCTCAGCACCGGCGCCTTGCTCTCGCGGCGAGTACCCGAAGACCCCCGTGCGCGCACGCTCCACCCGTTGATCGGCATGATCGCCCTGCTCCTCGCGGCGTTGCAGGTTTTCTTCGGGATGCCGCTTCTGCGCTTCTAGGGCTGCAGGGAATCAGCCGTGGCGCGATGCCTGCTCGTTGGCCAGTAAATCCGCTCGCTCATTTTCCGGATGACCCGAATGGCCCTTGACCCAAGTCCAGGTGACCGTATGCCGCGCAACTTCCCGATCCAGAGACTGCCAATATTCGATATTCTTTACTGGCTGCTTGTTTGCCGTCTTCCAACCGCGCTTTTTCCATCCATGAATCCAGGACTTCATACCGTCCATGACGTATTTTGAATCCGTAAAGACCTCGACATCACAGGATTCGCGCAGCGCCTTCAGTCCCTCGATCACGGCCATCAGCTCCATCTGATTGTTCGTGGTAGCGTCGGCACCTCCGGACAACTCGCGCTCGCGACCCTCCCATTTCAGAATCGCACCCCAACCTCCCGGTCCGGGGTTCCCGTGGCAGGAGCCATCCGTGTACATCTGGATCTGTTTCACTTCGGCGCAGTCCCTAGAGTTGCAGAGCCTTGGCAAGATCCAGAGGCTCGATGCGCACACCGATATAGAACTCACCAAACAACCCGTAAAAAGTGCTGCCCTCGTCGTAGCGAAGCTCATAGACAATATCGCGGATCGCTTTGAGGTCCTTGGAGAAGAGCGTGACGCCCCACTCCCAGTCGTCGATCCCCGTGGAACTCGTGACCAGCTGCTGGATACGCCCCGCGTATCGGCGACCCGACGTGGCATGCTCGCCCATCAACCGCTTGCGCTCGGCCAGAGAGAGCGCATACCAATTGAAACGCTCACCGCGCTGCTTGCTCATCGGGTAAAAACAAATCACGGGTTTGTCCTTGCCCGGCAGCTCGGGATAGAGGCGGGCCTTGGCATAATGCCCCATCCGCTCGGAGAAAGCGCCGAGTTTTTGCTGAAACTCTTCGGTCGCGGGAGCCAGCCCTTCCTCATCGATCAATTTGCGGGCGAACTCTCCCGTGCTGGTCTGATACTCGCTGACCTCGGAAATGGAGAGATAGGAATAGACTGTCTCGAAGCAGGCCCCCAATATCGTGGCGGACACCTCCTGGGTGAGCCTCTGAACCCGTTCGATCTTCGGATGAATTACCACCAGACCAAAGTCGGCCTTGCCGATCACACCTTGGGCAACCACCTGCAGGTCCGTTTCCTGCTCCGCTGCCACAAGCAAGGCCATGAATTCTTCAAGGCCCTCTTCCTGCTCCTTTTCATCAAGGCTCGTCCAGAGCGCCCGATCGATCCGGTAATATATATGGAGCACAGACCACCCCTCGGCATGCACGTCGAGCGGGGTATTGGCGGGGCTGTCGTTTTCGGCCATCGGTCATCTCCTTGGGTTGCTTCCCGAACTTCTCTCCCTCTCTGGTAGACCCGGCCAGCGCGACCCGCAAGGGAACGCCCTACCCTGCGAGCGATCGATCCGATATCCCTAGGTTAAAGATGCCAGCCCTTCAGGACACACTTCTACTCAGCTCGGCTCGCCAGGTCGGTCCCCGAGCCCAGCGGCTCCGAGAACAGGCGCTTTTGGCAAGGGCACGCCTGGGTGAAATTCACCTTCACGTCTCGGCCCTCCACGGCCAATTATTATCTCTCGGCCCATTTCACCCCGAACTACCCGATGCGAGGCACCGGGTCTGGCGACGCCATACCGGCGGACGCGCGGTTGCTGCTGGCGAGGGATTTCTTGCCATCACCTTGAGTCTCCCCCAACGAGCAGTCCTCGGAGACTCGCTACGTCCCGAACAGATCCTCAACCGCGGCGTACGGGGGGTTCTCGCCTGGCTCCGCACGATGCGAATCGACCCTGTCTATCCGGGCCTTGATTTCATCACGGTGCAGCAACAACGTCTTGCTCATCTCGGTTTCCGCGAAGATCCCGGCGGGGCATTGCTCATCCAGATCTTGCTGGCACAAACCACCAGCCTCTCCGAAACCATGCTCAGACTCGACCAGATCGATCCGAAGGGAATCGTCCCATCCCTGGTCTGGACGCCTGAGGAATCCACGACGCTCGAACGTCTCGGTCACTCCAGCGAGGCCCACCTTCCCCCGAATGCCGCTCTGGGACCGCTCGGAAGCGCCTACGCCGAAATTCTGGGACTCGGGGTCGGAGTCTGCGACGCCTCCAGCCTCGAGCGCTGGGGCGAGGAACAAATTGACGATCGGCCGCATTCCAAATCAGTGGATGCACCTTGCGTACAAGTTGAGGGGCGTCTGGGGCCCGTCGTGGCTGCCATCCAGGTTCACGAAGGACTTGTTGCCGACATCTTTGTCGGTGGCGATTTTCTGGCACCTCCGAACTTCCCCGAGAAACTTGTCCGAGCCCTGCGAGGACAGTCGGCCACTCCCGATTCCCTGCATCGTATTCTGCACAAGCTCTTCACCGCTCCCGATTGCTACGCTCTCGGCATGGATGCCACGAGTCTCGAAGATCTCCTTGTTCGCGCCCTGAGGGCAGCCGTTTGAAGTTTGCCAGCGCCGAGGTGCTGGATCCCTTGCGTAAACTCGCCGCAAGGGACGCCCGCGAGCGATCACGGTTGCCGTTTGCGATTACGGACTTTCTTGCAGAGATCAGCGATCAGCAAATTCCCCCCGAGTGTGCCGTCGAACTGGTCGCCTGCCTGGCGGGAATCAGCCGATCCGAGCAGCGACGCCTCTCCGAATCCTTGCAAGCTCTGGCAGCAAATTCGCCCGCGATCGTCGAGGCCCTCGAGAAAGCTCTCCGCAGCGCTGACCCGGAACTTCGGTGGGGCGCGGCTTATACTCTTGGGAAATTTTCACCCGAAAACTCCAAAATCTGGCCGCCCATTCAGGAAATGCTGGCCGCAGAAGACGGGGATAGTCGATGGGCGGCCGCTGAAATCACCTGCGCGATCGCGCGTGAATCTGCTTCCGTTCAGGAGGAACTTCGGCAAGCGACTCGAGGGCCCGGCGCGACCCTGCGCCGAATGGCTCTATACTGCCTGCGCGACCTCCGCGCCGAGGGCCTTCACGAATTGGCACGCGAACGGCTTGATGATCCCGATGGGCATGGCCGCCTTTCGGCCCTCACCACTCTGACCACAACCGAGATTCCAGTAGGAGACAAGGACGCGCTCGCGCGCAAGCTGGTGTCGATTTTGAACACCGATCCCGTGCCCGGCGTGCGCAGGGCTTCCGCGGCCACCATCGGAAAACTCCACCTCTATCAAGGGCGCGATGCCCTCGAAAAGGCCGCCGAATCCAAAGACCCCAGCCTGGCCCGAGCCGCTCGGCAGGCGATCCATCGCTGGTCTGGCAAGTAAATTTAATCAGACTACCTCCGGGCACCCGACTCGTGGTATGCCGGAGAAGATTCAACGGAAATCCAACGTGGCAAAACTTCTTATTCCTGCGAAACCCCGCCGTGGCCCGAGGCTGCCGCTAACCCTCGCTACGTTTCTGGTGCCCTTGATTGGCCTCTTCGTCATCCTGAACATCGCACCCGTGCGGAGTCCCCTCGTAGAAAGCGAGGCCTCTCTGGCTCTCGCCGTCCGTCATCTCTCGGATCATCCCGCAAGCAGCATGATCGCTCAAGGACCACTCACCACGGCCGGCATCGCACTGGCCGCTATGGGCAGGAGCATCGTGGGCAGCAACGAATTCCAATTGCGGATCCTCGGCCTGCTGGCAGGGGTTGCGGCCATGTCCGTCCTGCTTCGATTGGGGGAACGACTCTACTCGACACGCGTCGGAATTCTGGCCGTCATCCTGCTTTTTGCCACGTCCAGCGGCCGCGCACTTTTGGGCGCCCAACTCTCGGTAGCCCCATTTTATCTGCTGACCAGCTTTTTGGCGCTCCGCGCGATTCGCGTGCTGGCGGTCTCCCGACTCGCCGGCGTTTATGCCGGCATGGCGATCGGCGCGAGTTTCGCATTGGTCGGTTATCCAGCTCTTTGGCTGCTGCTGTTCACCGCGATCTGGCTGCAGCGCCTTCGAGGTCTGACCTTCCGGAACACCATGATGCTGATGGCCGTAACCCTGATATCGGCCGCGATCCTCTCGTTGCTCAGCGTGGGGATTCTGGTGGCCCACGGAAGCCAACTGCAGGATGCCCTCGCGATGGGCATTGGGGGCTTTCCCGCGGCCCAGGACCCGGTCAGTTTTCTCCTCGGCTTGCTGGTGTTTCTCCCGTTACTGCCCGTCGTGGCCCTGGGGATAGCCTTTCGCCCGGCAGACTGGCAATGGCAGGGATCCCCCCGATTCATCGGGATCTGGCTCTTCTGCTCGCTGCTCGAAGTTATTTTTACCGGACAGTGGTCCAGCCTTTTTGTCGGACTTTGCGTTTCAATCGCCGTCCCGTGCATCTGGGCAATCGAAAACGTCTCGCGAAAGAATGCCTTTTTCGCGCTCGGCGTATCTGTTTCGATTCTACTCGTCGTACTGGCGCTATCACCCGGAGAAATCGCCCGACGATCGCATGAAAGCTGGGCCGCTCGTGAAACCGGGCGCTTCACACGAAGACTTGTACCGATTGATATGCCCATCCGAACCACCGAGAATGTCCGCCACCGCATCGCCTACTACGGACGTCGGCAAACGCTGCCTCCAGTCATCGCCGACCCGACGCAGACCCCCTATATTCTTCTCGAGCGAACCTCACTGAGCCAAATGGCACGCGATGTACCTCTTCCAAGAGAGCTGATTCTCGAGGGCACACCTACGCGAATCGTGGCCGAGATCGGCCCCTATGTGATCGGGAAGCAGTCCACGGGAGCAGCGGCTGACGAAGAGGGTGAACCAGCTCCGCCCGGAGGCCTTGATCGGCGCGCCACATTCTGGCAATCGCGGTAGAACATGAAGGATCCCAAAGAAAATCCACCCAAGGACGTCGACGTCGAATCACGTTGGTGGATAGATACCGGGAAAAGTGGAGGCAAGCAGCGATCGTCGGGGCCGAAAGTCATTCCCCCCGAGCGTATCCTCGGTGAGTCCATCTTCGCAGTCGGTCAGGGATTTGACGAGGATCGCGCACGGTCGGAACTCTCGGATTCCAATATGAGTTTGATTCGCGACGCCAATCCGGCTCCCGGGGAGTGGGGCTACCTTTGCCCCGTGGAATCCCGGGCAAAAAAGGAACAACTCGAAAAGACGCGAAAGTTTCTCCGCCTTCCACCGTGGGCCCTCGGAGTTCTCGTCGACTCCGGCGTCTCCATAAGGGCCATTGCGACAGGAGATCCTCCCGGCGAGAAGATCGTGGAACTGCGACTCGGCAAGGAATCTTCCTTTGACGCCTGGGATGAGGGCGAGTGGGTAAGAGAGCGGGTTTTCCGGGACCGACACCGGGCTCTCCGAGAGGGAACCCGCCTGATATCGCAATATTTGAAAAATCGGGAACTCTGAAAAGACTCTTTCGGGAAAATAGATGCGCGGCAGGCTGTTCTGAAGTAATACTTCAGACATGGCAGACGACTCGAACAAGGAAGATCTCTACGACGAGGGGCTGGATTTGGCCTTTGATGGCGACTATCCGGCAGCGATTCTGAAATACCGTGCCGCCCTGGAGATTGATCCCGAGTTTGCTGATGCGATGCATGGCATCGCCATGGCGCATGCGGAGCTCGAGGAACTCGATGAAGCGATCGCGGCTGCGAAGCAACTGTGCGTGATCAACCCCGACGATATTCTTGCGCACACAAGCCTGTCTACCTTCTATATGCGCAAGGGAATGGTGCCGGAGGCCGAAGAAGAATCGGCGAAGGCCCGAATGCTCGATTGGAAGCGTCAGCTGAAGGAGGAAAACAGCTGATGGCGGAAGACGAGAAACCCGATGAGTACTATGTCGGTCGACTCCTTGGTCGGCTGAAACTCGTCATTGCAACCGACGATGAAATACCCATCGAAACCAAGCTTGATACGCAGGCCATGATCAAGGAATTTGCGCGGCATCTCCTGCTAGCCCCCGACGAACAGGACGTCGGTGTCCTTCAGGCACAGCATGATCATTTGATGGATTCTCTGGATGAGTACCCGAATTGCGAATCGCTCCTGCTCGCGCTCCGCAATTTCGCTCCCAACCTCTGAGCCGCTTCGGTTTCGCGAGACTCGTGACAGATTCTAAAAACCTCGCCTTGCGCGTCAGAAACGCAATCTCCGAGGCGAGCGAAGTGGATTTCCCCTTCGAAGAACTTGCGTTGGAGATTTTCGAGTTTCAGTTCGCACACTGCGAACCTTACCGAAAATTTGCCGAGAGGCGCGGACAAACCCCGGATGCAATCGAGCATTGGCAGGATATTCCCGCAGTGCCCACGAGCGCATTCAAGGCCCTCGATCTAACCTGCAGCAGCCCGGAAAGAATTTTCTTGACCAGCGGGACTACGGCGGGAAAGGAACGTCGCGGCCGGCACCTTATGCCGGACCTCTCACTCTATCGGGCGTCTGCCTTGCGGCAATTTCGGGCGATGGTCTTGCCGGATGGTGCGGTGCCGCGGATCATCGGCTTGATGGCCGGGCCAGAAACTCTCCCTGATTCCTCTCTGGTGCAAATGGTCGAATGGATTCGGGAAGATCTCGACGGAGCCCCGGCCAGCTACCTGGTCGGCGATGGTCCGTTCGACCCGGCATCAGCCACCGCACAATTGCGTTCGCTCGCTCTGGACTCTCGTCCGGTCTGCCTGATTGGAGTGCGAGCCGTCTTCACCGCGCTTCTGGATCATTTGCGCATAAAGAAGACTCAGATCGAATTTGCTGCCAATAGCCGGATTGTCGATACGGGGGGACCCAAGGGTGGACGAACGCTATCCGACGCGGGCTTCCTTCGTGCCAGCTGGGAGCATCTTGGAATCCCCGGGTACTATTGCATCAATGAATATGGGATGACGGAACTCTCCTCGCAGTACTATGATAATGTGCTGGAACGACGCTTCGCTGGCTCGAATGCAAAGCGCCGCAAGGCTGCGCCCCCGTGGCTGCGCTCAGTAGCGGTGGATCCTGAAACACTCGAGGTCCTGCCCGACGGAGAAGCCGGACTCCTCCGCCATCTCGACTTGGCAAATGCACTCTCGCTCATGGCCATTCAGACCGAAGATCTGGGTGTCGTTGATGGTGAATTCCTTCAATTGCGGGGCCGCCTTGCCGGCGCGGAGCCACGTGGTTGCGCCCTCGCTCTTGAACACCTGCTTGACTCGACCAAGGTCGCGTCGGAAACCTCGAGAAATTGATTTGATTGCATCGAAGAAATCCGGAGTGAAGCAAGCCCTCGAGGAACTCGAACGTTCGAAGGCGGCGTTGCGAGAAATTCCGCGGCACCAACGAATCGCGGATTTCGACAAGGTTCTGGGGCTCTGGCTGGACGGTAATATTGCTTTCCGGAATGCCTGCGAGGATATTTCGCACGCTACCGGATACGCACATGCTGCCGTAACGGTCTCCCTGAGACGCACTCTCGAGGCATGGCGAGCTCCTCATCTGGAAAGAGTCCTTGCCGAGGCCGAAAGTGCATCCGGTAATCATCAGGCCCCGAATCTGGTCGCCGCAATTCTCGCGCAAAACACTCCCGGTTTGGCCATCCCTCCCATAGCTCTCGCGCTCGGCCTCGGAACGCCCCTCCTGCTTAAATCTGCGGAGGGTGAGCCGCATCTGGCCCGTCATTTCCTCGAATCCCTCCGACAGGTTTCCCCGGTGATCGCGGCGAGCTGCCGGGCTGTCTATTGGAAAGGTGGGGATCGGAGCATCGAGGAGCGTATCGCGGCTCTCGCCGATCGAATCCTTGTTTATGGCGGCGCCGACGCGATCGATCACTGGCGGAGCCTCGGACAGGATCGCGTGATCGCGCAAGGCCCTCGGATCAGTGTCGCCATTCTGGGAAGCTCGACCGATGATCTCGAGATCGAGGCTCTGGCGGAACAGATCGCGATACTCGATCAGCACGGCTGCCTCTCCCCGCAGGCAATTCTTTTACCGTCCGCGGTGGATGCTCTGCCCCTCGCCAAGCAACTCGCGGAGGCGCTGCGAGTAAAACAGAATATCTGGCCCCGTCGGCCCCTCCCCGATGGCGAAGCAACCTCTTTCCGACAAGCGGTGGATGCCGCAGAGATCGCGGTCGTTGGTGGACGGAGTCTGGCCCTTCTGGGCGGTCATGCGGAGGGCTTCGGGGTCGAAGTCACGACCCAGGCACAAATAGAACCCTGCCCTCTGGACCGGATGATCCGCTTCCACCCCTACAGGGACCCGACCGAACTCAAATCCCAACTGGTACCCCTCCGAGACAACCTTGAGTGTATCGGCGTTACACGGGACGCTCCGGAGATTTCAATCCTGCAATCCTCGGGGGCGCGACGCATCTGCACGATCGCCGAGATGCAAAACCCACCTGCCGACTGGCATCCGGTGGCATCTTGGCTGATGACCATTCGCGATGAACGATTCAGTACCAGCCCCCAATTGCGGTCGCGTTTTCGCAAGCATGTGGCACAAACATCCGATGCACCGCGTGCTCTGGAAGTCACCTCGGCCCGAGGATGCTGGGTCCATACCGCGGATGGAAGGAAGCATCTGGACCTGCTCGCGGGCATTGGCGTGGCAGCAATCGGACACGCCCATCCGCGCGTTGCCGGCGCCGTCGCTCGGCAGGCAAGGCTCTACACCCATGTGATGGTCTATGGCGAGGATGCACTCGACTCTCAGGTCAAATTAGCCGAAAGGCTGGCGGCCCGGCTTCCGGAGAATTTACAATCCACATACTTCACCAACAGCGGCGCCGAGGCGATCGAAGGCGCTCTGAAGCTTGTTCGCAAGGCTACGGGCCGCTCCCGGGTGCTTTCCTTTGAAGGAGCTTTCCACGGCGATACTACCGGCGCGGTCGCTCTCGGCGGGAATCCTGTCTACCGAGAACCCTTTCGACCCTTGCTGGAAAATGTCGAGCAGATCCCCTGGGACGATACCGCCGCATTGAACCTGATCGACGAGACGACCGCCGGCGTCTTTGTCGAGCCGGTCCAGGCCGAAGCTGGCGTGCGCGTCCCGAGCCGAAACTTTCTCGCGCAACTCCGCGAGCGCTGCCGCGAAGTCGGCGCACTTCTGGTTTTCGACGAAGTTGTGACCGCGTTCGGACGCACCGGGAAATTCTTTGGGTTCGAGCACTGGCCTGAAGCCGTCCCCGATGTCCTTGTCCTTGCCAAATCCCTGGGGGGTGGCTTGCCTCTGGGGGCCTTCGTATCCTCACCGGAAATTCTGGCCTGCCTGGCCAACGATCCCCCTCTGGGACATGTCACGACCTTTGGCGGGAACCCGGTTTGCTGTGCCGCGGCCCTCGCCAGCCTCGATATTCTCGAGGAACAATCCCTTCCCGAACGCAGCGCTCTCATGGGCCGCTCGCTTCTCGAACGGCTCCAGCAATTGGTCGGCCGAGGCGGCTTGGTCGAAGTTCGGGGCCTCGGAATGTTGATCGGCCTCGAATTCGAATCACCGGGAGATTGCGCGTGCTTCGTCGAGGGCTGTCGCATGCGCGAGGTATTGCTGGGGTGGACCCTGCACGAAGACCGCGTCGTGCGCCTCGCACCGCCACTAATTCTATCGGAAGAAGAATCCAATGAGGCCGTGCGACGATTGTCTGCAGCTTTACAGGGAACGGCCGGTCAGGCTTCTTCGGCCTGACGCAGGAGCTCCGCTTCGATAAAAGAATCAAGGTCGCCATCGAGGACCGCATCCGTATTCCCGACTTCGTGGTTGGTCCTATGGTCCTTGACCATCCGATAGGGATGGAGAACGTAAGAGCGGATCTGGCTGCCAAAATCGATCTTCTGCTTGGAACCCGCGATCTGCTCTTTTTCTTCTCGCTGCTTTTCCAGCTCCAGTTCGTAGAGCCTTGATTTCAGAACCTTCATCGCGGTCGCCTTGTTTTTGTGTTGCGACCGTTCGTTCTGACAAGCGACGACAATTCCAGTCGGCGTATGCGTCAATCGAACCGCAGAATCCGTCTTGTTCACATGCTGGCCGCCGGCGCCGGATGAGCGATAGGTATCGATCCGCAAATCCTCGTCGCGCACCTCGATCTCGATATCATCATCAATTTCCGGTGTGACAAAAATCGCCGCAAAGGAAGTCTGACGTCGCGCGTTTGCGTCAAAAGGACTGATTCGTACCAGACGATGGATTCCCGCCTCCGCGCGGAGGTAGCCGTATGCAAACTCGCCCTTGACCAGGAAGGTAGCGCTTTTGATACCCGCGCCCTCGCCGGGTAACTCCTCGACAAACTCGACCTCGAATTCGCGCCTTTCAGCCCATCGGAGGACCATCCGCATCAACATCTCGGCCCAGTCCTGAGCTTCGAGTCCCCCCGCGCCCGGATTCAGATTGACGATCGCATTGCTGCGATCGTGTTCGCCCGAAAGCATGCGCTCGAACTCCATCTTGCTGGTCGAGGACTCGAGATCCGCAAGGCGCGTTTCCGCTTCGACAAGACCTTCTTCTTCGCCCTCTGCCGCCATCTCCAGAAAGACATCCACGTCTTCGAGGCCAGCGGTCAGGCGTTCCAGGATCTCGATACGGCCATTGATCCCGGCGCGCTCACGCAAAACTTCCTGCGCCCGATCCTGATCCTGCCAGAGATCATCACTGGACGAGAGTTCGTCCAGTTCGGCTACACGGTCCTTGAGTTGAGCGAGGTCAAAGATGCCTCCCGAGCGCATCCACGCGCTCTCCGAGCTTCTCCCGCCGTTCTCGCCCTTCTGCCACTTGCATACTCGCACTCATCGCTGTTTTGGTGATAGCGCAGCCATCCGCCCACCGCCATCGCCACCGCCAGGCAAGCAAAGCCGAGCCGGTGCAATTCGAGTGCTGAGCGGATAATCAATTCCCATGACCGAGATCAATCCACCCCGCGGCGCTGTCGGCATCCTCGTAAATCCTTCATCCGGACGAGACGTTCGGCGACTCGCTGCTCGTGCACAACAGCAAACACTCGAGGCCAAACGTAATCAGGTCGCTCGGATCGCGGTAGGTGTCGCGGCGGCCGGTGCGCGCAAAGTCATGGTCATGCGAGATCCCATGCGCGCGGCCACCGCAGCTCTGGAACCGATCGGCGTCGATCTCGAGGTCGAAGTTCTCGATGTGGAAGCGTGCCTGCGCCCTGCCGACACGCAGGAGGCGGCTCGCCAGATGCGAGCCCGTGGATGCGGAGCCATCGTGGTGCTCGGTGGGGATGGGACCAATCGCGTCATTGCCGACGTATGGCCGGACGCACCACTCGTCCCCATCTCGACCGGAACCAACAATGTATTCCCCAGCCTCGTGGAAGCGACGATGGCAGGCGCGGCCGCGGGGCTGGTTGCCTCTGAACGGCTGGCGCTTCGAGACGTCGCCGATCAGGCCAAGATCATTCGGGTCGAAGCACAAGGACGGAAAACGCTCGGCCTGATCGATGCGGTAAGGCTCGAGGGTGACCACGCCGGCAACCGCATGCCCTTCGCTCCGGAGATGTTGCGTGACGTCATCTTGACGCGAGCCGAGCCCGCGGCAATCGGCATGTCACCAATCGGCGGACTTTTGATGCCGTGCCGGGCCGAGGATGATTTCGGGGTCCATGTGATTTGCACAGATCATTCCGGCGGGGGCCGTGCCCTGCTCGCACCGATCTCGCCGGGGCTCTATCGAACAGTCCACGTTCAGGAGATCCGCAAGATCGCGCTGGGTGAAGTTTTTGAAATCCGAGGCCCGGGTGTCCTCGCCTTCGATGGTGACCGAGAGATTACCTTGCCCGCAGGCGAACCCGTCCGTCTGCAGATTGTCCGTGATGGTCCGCAGGTTCTGAATGTGGACCGCGCGCTTCGCCAGGCAGCCCTTGAGGGACTCTACCTGAACCGGGGGACCTTCAAGGATTCCCACGGCGGTGCCCCCGGGTGTTGTTGACCGATCGATGCGCCGGACCACGAGCGTTCTGCCGCATCAGCCGCTCAATCACCTGCCATACGGCCGCAAGCCACCTTTATCTCACAGGAAGCCAAAGGCGGCAGGGACCTCGAAAACAACCGATTCATCAAGGTTTTCGACTGCTTGACCCAGACCAATCCTCCTTTCGCGAACTAATATTTACGCGCTCAAGATCCTTGGTATAGACTCCGATCGAGGGAGTAGAATGTTACGAAATTTGTTGAAATGGGCGCTGCCCGCACTGTTGATTATCGGCACGCAGAATCTTGCCCATGGAGCCTACGACGAGGCCCTCTGGGAGGTCACCCGAACCAACGGCGTGACATACGGCCAGGGTGCGACCGGCGGCGGGAGCAACGTCTTCGACCTCCAGCTCGATATCTATGAGCCCGAGGGCAATCCCGACCAGAACAAACCCGTCATGGTTTTTGTGCATGGGGGCGGTTTCACCGGCGGGAATCGAGAGGGCATGTCGTGGCTATCCTCGGCCTTCGCAAGCCGCGGCTATCTAGCCGTCTCCATCACCTACCGCCTGAAGTGGCAGAATCCACCCGCCGACCCAAACTACGTTTTCTACTACCCGGACATCGCGAAGGCTGTCCATGCATCGGCTGTGGATGCCAAAAGAGCCATCCGCTGGCTGCGGGCCAACGCCGATACTCTCGGGATCAATACCGACAGGATCTTCATCGGCGGGACATCCGCAGGTGGCTTCATTTCCCTGCATGCCGGCATCACCGATGACGAAGATTATTTCACGGACCTGCCGGGACAAACACCACTTGCCATCAACAATCCGAATGAGACTGCGAAGGTTCATGGCATCCTCAACTTCTGCGGCGGCGCAATGCTCACGGGGTTCGACCCCGACGACCCACCCGTGTTTATGGCGCATACGGTCGGCGACGGCACGGTTCCGGTGGTCTTGCCGGATCTGGTCGAAGAGCAATTGATCGCCAACGACATCCCGTACGAGTATTACCGACTGGCCAACGGTGGGCATTGCGGTTTTTTCAACCAGACGATCGACAGTCTCGGTTTTGTCGATCTGCTGGTGCGCTTCATGAATACACAGGTCTGGGACGTCGAACCAGAACCCCGGATGGTTCCGGCGACAAAGCTCCAACTCAAGGATGACGCTCGCACGCCGCCCAACCTTCGCCGGCGGAAACTCACTTTCCTTGTCAAAACCTCACCTCAAAACCTCGTACCGCCGGTGGCGCCTTTGGCCCTGAGCGAAAGTGATCCGACGGTGAATGGCGCAAGGCTGGAGATCTATCGTCCCGACGGGACTCTCGATGACCACTTTGTCATCGAATTGCCTGCCGCCGGATGGACAGCGATCGGCCCGGATGCCGCTCGCGGTTATCGCTACAAGGCTCCCCAGGGTGGCACCGAAGCCGATGTCCGCGTGCGCCTCAAAAACGGATTCCTGAAAATCGTCGGCAAGGGTGCCGGGATGCCGTCTCTGGAAAACGCACCTCTAGGCGCGGTGAGTCTGCGATTCCTTTTGGGGGCCGCAACACAATATTGTGCCTCGACGATCGCTGGTCGGGAGGACTCCGTTCGCCAATACCGCGCGGAACCCCAGAATATAGGAGCCTTCGCCTGCCCGGAACGCCCGGTTGGCTTTGCGAGCCCGGCGTTTATCGATGCACCCCGGAGGCTCGGCAACTAATCCGGCAGGAGGAAACCAGCCGTCGCGTTGGCGCTCCGGTGCCGGTCCACGGCAGCGCGCAAACGGCGCAGACTATCGTCGAGCCCACCCGGCCGACTGCGGCGAAGCCACGCAGTTTTTTGCCACTCGATGGCCTCGAGCAAGTCGACTGCCAGCGGTTCGGGTGCGGGTGCTTCCAGGCCCGCCTCCTGCGCCAGAATCCATGCACCCTGACGAGCAAGTCGCATTGCGGCCGCCAACTCCAGACGAAGCGTATCGGCCTGATCGGAGGGCATCCCGATTTCCGGCAACTCGTCCATCAGATCCTCGAGCTCCTGCAGGATAAAGCGAACACCATCGGGGTCGATTGTCCCGTCACTGGGCATGCCGCCACCCACCAATTTTTCATGGAGCGGGCTTCCGTTGATCCCGGTGAGGCCAGTTTTCTCACATAGAGATCCGAGGCGCTCCAAGGCGCGACCCAGGCCCTCGACCGGTTCGGCAAAACCGATCCGGTCAAAAACGCTGGCCAGATCCTCCCGCTCGTGCGTTTCGCGACACCAACTCAGCCCGGCCCCCTCGATCAGGGGCAGCATACTCACCACAAAAGGCTGCATATGCCCATTATCGCCCCAATCCGTGATCAGGTAGCCCGTTGCGCCAGCAGCAGCGCCCACACGGGCGGCATCCTCGAGATTGGCTCGTGCGTTCGACAGACGCCCCACCAACGAATTCCAGCTCGACGTTCCCGGACAAACCCAGAAAGGAATGTTGGCGCTCGCAAAGTTACGAACGTGATAGGCAAACCCCTGCAAGGACTCCTCCGTCATGCCGAATTCCGAGAGAATCGGCATCACCCACGCCGGAACCTTCTCCTGAGCCGACGGAGCTTCGTAGTGCCAGACCAGAGCCACAAGATCGCGGTCGGGTAATTCCTCGAGCAACTCCGGGTGGTTCCGCAGAACATCGCCCCAGAAAAGAACCTCTTTCCCCTCGGCTTGAAGGTGATCGACGACCTGCCTCACAAAGGAAAGATAGACTCTTGCCACCCCCCTCGCTTCCACCTCGGCTGCGCTGAAGCCCTTGCCCAGCTCGAAGGTCTCATCGCAATTGATATTGACGCGACGACTGGTGAAATGAGGCGTCAATTCGTCCAGAAGTTCCGTAACCAGAGCCAGGCTCTCGGGCACCGGCCGCAAAACAGATGCCGGCATCTCGATTCCCAGACTCATCTTCCAACCGTCGGGGGCCTCCGCGAGGTCACGGTACTCCTCATGCTTGAGCCATCGACCCATATGGCCGAAGCAGTTTTGATTCGCTGCCAATTCGATCCCTGCTTCGCCACAGACGCCATCCAGCCACCGAATATCCTCACTGGTCATCGGCGAGGACTCCCGCCAGACCGAGGCATGATTTTCGTAGGCGAAAGTATGCTCGGTATATAATTGGAGGTGGTTGATACGGATACGACCAAGAAATCGAACAATTTCAGCCAGAGTCTCCCGGGTCGGGACCCGGTCACGACTGATATCGAGCATATAGCCGCGAACCGGAAATTCAGGCCAGTCCAGAACTTCCAATTCGGGAACCGCACCGGGGCAGGCTATCTCCAACTGGCGGAGCGTATCTCTCGCATACCTTTCTCCGGCCGCATCCCGACAGGTGATCGACGCGGTACCCATCGCGAGTTCGAGGCGATACCCTTGCTCGGGAAGAGCCGGGTCGACCAGCACTTCGATCTGGAGTGGCCAGGAAAGCATTTCCTCCGAGCGCTGCTTGCACTCTCGTGGCGCAGGAAAGATCTGGCTCATCCATGTCATACAGATGCCCCGTCGTCGCTCCGCAGCAAATTTTCCACCAACTGCCGGTAGACGCCCTCGCTTTGCACGCCGACCAGCTGAGCCAGAACCTCGCCGTCGCGAAGCGCCAGCACCAGCGGAATGGAGCGCACGGCATAGTTGGCCGAGGCCCGGGGGTTCTGGTCGATATCGACTGTGGCGAGCAGAAATCGGCCTTCGAATTCATCGGCAAGATTTTCCAGAACCGGACCGACAACCTCACAGGGGCGACACCATGGTGCCCAGAAATCGACCAAAACAGGGATACTGTGGGATCGCTCCAGAACTTCTCGCTCGAAGTCTGTATCGCGTACTTCCATCATCCAGTTCTCGACTTTCACAAAGCGACTCTACCCATCATCGCTATCTCTGGGAACTCTTGGCCCGACCGATTGGTCAGGCCTTGCCGCTTGACCCGGGAGGCCAGCTTCGTCAACGTCAGTGGGGGACGATTGGTAAATCAATCGATCGACCTGCGAGGTGAAGATTCTGATGGCGACAACCAACGAACCAGAAGGGGGCCAGGCAAAGCCCCCGCGCCCAAGTGAGCTCTTCAAGGGTGGCATGATGAGCCCGGTTCGCGATGTACACCGCGTCTATGCCCATATGCGTGTGCACGAGCCCGTAAGAAAGATTCAGAGTGAGCTCGGAGATACGTGGCTGGTCACTCGCTATGAGGATGTGAACCGTGTCCTGCGCGATGCAGAAACCTTCTCGTCGATCGCCAACGCGAAGGGGATCGGCCTGGTCATGGGCAGCACGATCATCGAAATGGACGGAAAGCAGCATTTGCGCCAGCGCCGCCTGATCACGCCGAGCTTCTCACCGCGTGCTATCCGCGAGACAGCATCGTCGGTGATTGATTCCTCCATCGACCATTTAATCGACGAATTCGTAAACGATGGTCAAGCCGACCTGGTCAAGCAATTTACCTATACCTTCCCCATTCGCGTCATCGCCGACCTGATCGGAGTTCCCATCGAGGACTACCATCAGTTTCATACGTGGGCACTCCAACTCATCAGTGTTTACGACGACCCCGAAGCCGGCTTCGCAGCAGCACAACATATCGTGGACCACCTCAAACCTATCGTCGAAGAACGGCGCAAAGAGCCGAAGAACGATCTACTGTCGACACTCGCACATGCGCGGATCGATGATGAAGCCCTCCTCGAAGAAGAAATTTTGAGTTTTCTCCGACTGCTGCTTCCTGCAGGCGCGGAAACCACCTACCGATTCACCGGGACCATTCTCCACGCCCTGCTGACCCACCCCGAGGCGATGGCTGCCGCGCGGTCGCGCCCCGAGAGCATGGCTCCCATCCTCGAGGAAGTTTTGCGCTGGGAATCCCCGGTACAATACGTCAGCCGCGAGACGACCCGCGAAGTCGAAATCGCAGGTGTGCCAATCCCGCCAGGGCTTTTGATCATGGCGGCCATCGGGTCGGCCAATCGAGATGAGCAGAAATTCCCCGATGGTGATCGGCTGGACCTGCAACGCGCAAACACCAGCGAACATCTGGCCTTCGGTTTCGGTGCACATTTCTGCCTCGGCACCCATCTCGCGCGGATGGAAGCGCAGCGTGCCGTGGCGCGCTTGCTCGAGAGATTACCCGGACTGCGCCTCGACGAACAAGAAGAGTCCCATATGGTCGGAGTCGCCTTTCGCTCCCCGGACAAACTTCAAGTCCGTTTCGATACCTGAGACACAAGGCTCGAAAACCGAACCGCCCGGGCTGGTTGCCCGGGCGGTTCCCTGTTTTCCCTAATCGAGGTCGTCCAGGATGGTGACATCGAAGAAGCTCTCGACGCAGCGTACATAATCTCCATCGAGGAACGCGGAGAATGGCGTCTGGTAGCTAACTAGCTGACAGGCATTGGGGCTCGTCCAGTCCTGCTCCCAATTGATCGCCAGTGCTCCGGAGCCCTGCGTGTCGAATCGTTGCATATTCGCACAACCGAGAACTTCACTCGCCGCCAATGGAACCTGAAGCTCGCGGGCAAAGTTTCGATAATATTCGATTCGATTGACCGACTGACCATGCTCTGTCGGTCCCCCGCATTCTACGCCACCGTTGATAATCTGAGTCGTGACACCGAACCCCGGCTCGAGGCCGCCGGCAAGGTCATGCGCATTGGGAACCCAGGTACCGTCGAGGGCATGCAGCATCGAGGGCTTGGGCGGCTGCGGGTAGACGTAGAAGAAGATCGCACTCGCCAGATTCAACCAGGTGTCCGCAACCAGATTCGGTTGCTCCAACAGGACCGTCACATCGCCGAACATCGCCTCGGAGAACGGACCGTAGTTGTAATTGTAGCTCAGCTGCTTGGCGCCACGGCCGAAATAGCTTTTGTATTGATCGCTGGCCGGATGGCCTTGCGGGAATACCGCACATGGCCATGTATCGCCCTGCCAACTGGCGGGGTCACAGATTCCATATCCGTTCGGGGCATCCTCACTCCAACCCAACTCCCGCACGTAGACCAATCCCTGACGCCACTGGGCCTCGGGCCAGGCGATGGTGTGTCCGCCCGTTTCCTGTGTGAAGTGAGCAAACATTGTGGCAAGAGCTTTCCGGCAGATGGCGTCCGAATCGCGGCCATCGGCATAGGTGCCACAGAACGCCGGGAATTTGGCGATTGCGCGGAGAAAGTTCGTATACGTGTACTCGGGCGCTCGTCGGGGGAAGAAATAGGCCCAACGACTCGCATCCACGATCGATTCAACACGCTTTACGTTCTCCGGATTTCCCGGATCCTGCGGCGTGACAGATTCCACGATGTCATTGTCTCGTGTCTGAATGGAGAACTTCACCTCCGCCATCAAGGAACCACTGGTCAGAGCCACTTCGGTTTCCAGAAGCTCGCTCAAAGCGACCGTCGTTGATGCCGGCACGAGAGGATCCGAATCCACGACGGGATCCGAATTCAGATCCGGTGCGGAATTTTCCTCCGGGGGGTCCTCCGCAACAGGGTTCACAACTGGCATAGGTCCGGCTTCGGAAGCACACGACGACTCCGTCGGGTTTTCCGATCGGCGCCAAACGCCCCAAGGTCCGGTTGTTCCCGGCGTATCTCCTCGCGTCCACCACTGCGCCTCCCAGTTTTCTCCAGCATAAGATACCGTCACTCCCCCGAGATAGACCGTATCACCGTTCCAGGAAGGACAGCCCGAGGGATCGGTTGTGGGTTCGTCGCCTCCGACAGGGAGTGCCGGCGTCGGATCCTCGGGGACGATGATATCTTCAGGGTCAGCTTCCGGACCCGCGAATTCATCGACTCCACCCGCCGGACCCTCTTCGGCCACCGGTTCATTCGCGGGGCCCTGATTCGCCGAACCATCGCCGTTGCAAACGTCCGAATTCACGGCAAGGCGCTGCCACGGCGTCTCCCAGGCCTGATCGACCACATCAACGTCCGAAGGCTTGTCCGATGCTCCCGCCCACCATTTCGTCGTGAACAGGTCACCTTCCAGACAAACCTCCTCGCCTCCGACATAGATCGCGCCAGGCTGGTATTCGCTTGCGGCTTCTGCCGGAATCGCCCCCCCTGCAAGAACTGCAATTCCCAAAGTAATGATCCGCAGATAGCGGCTGAATTTATTCTCAGGCTTATATCGTTTCATAGTTTCCATACTCTTTCCGTGCCGACCTCGCCCTGAATTTCCGGATGGCCAGGTGATGCAATCCGAAACCCTGCCCGGCAAAGGAGACGGGGATTCAGGGCTGCAGAAAAATCCGCAGCGGCGCCGATCGTCGCATCCGGGGGAAATGAAAATCCCGGATACGGAGGCAGCTGCCTGCAGGCATCATGGCGATTGCACTTTTGACTGGACCGAAACGAATGCAACCCTCATGCCAGAGTCATTCCCTGATTTTACGGTAGGCCCGGCGGACGCAAGCGCCGGTCTCGATCCGCGACCGTCCTCGAGGGGTGACAGGTGTGGTTCTCACAGGACAGGACAATCTGCGACTTGCCATGTCGTTTCGGGGGAGGACTGCGATCGGCAATCAGCAGCCTGCCCGCGGTTGGTCAGCGAGCTGCAAACGCAGCGAGAATCTCGGCCTGCTTGCCGAGGTGGCGCTCGTGCTCGGCTGCGGAAATCTCATGGTCGTAACCCAATAGGTGCAGAAGACCATGGGCAAGTAATTCCAGAAGCTCGACATCAAAAGAATGGCCCCGTTCGTGCGCCTGCCGGTGGGCTGTATCCATTGAGATCACCACGTCGCCGAGAACGGCGGCGGGCCCGGGAAAGTCGCCTTCTCGCTGCGAGAAAGACAGCACATCGGTCGGACGATCACGTTGGCGATAAGCCTGATTCAAGCGATGGATTTCCTCATCGTCAGTCAAAAGGATCGACAGTTCGCTTTCGTGCTTGTCGAGAAGGGCAAGCCAGAACAGAGCTGCCTCTTCGACAGGCTCGATATAGCGCGCCCACTCGCCGCGAGCCGTGACGCTGACATCAGCCATCAACGTCGATCGTAGGCGGTAATGATGCTCTGGACCAATGGATGCCGGACCACATCACGTTCGGTGAAAGTCGCGAACCCGATATCGTCAATCTTGCTCAGAAGCTCCCGCGCTTCGACCAGACCCGACTTTTTCCCTTCAGGAAGGTCGGTCTGGGTGACGTCTCCGGTAATGACGGCTTTCGAGCCAAAGCCGAGGCGGGTGAGAAACATCTTCATCTGCTCGCGTGTCGTATTTTGCGCTTCATCGAGAATCACAAAGGAATCATTCAAGGTGCGACCTCTCATGAACGCTAGGGGAGCGACCTCGATGGTTCCGTGTTCCATATATTTCTTGGCGCGTGCGGGGTCGACCATATCGTTCAAGGCGTCGTAAAGGGGCCGCAGATAGGGGTTCACCTTTTCGGCCAGATCACCCGGCAGAAATCCGAGCCGTTCACCAGCTTCCACAGCCGGTCGCGCCAGAACAATACGCGTCACATCGTTTCGCAGCAGCGCTGCGACAGCCATTGCCATGGCAAGATAGGTCTTTCCTGTGCCGGCCGGTCCGATCCCGAAAACAATATCTCTTTTGCGAATCAGATCGATATAATACTTCTGCGCCACCGATTTCGGGGCAATCGTACGCTGATGAGCCGAAATATAAATCGTATCCAGAAAGATCTCGTGCAAGCGAGCCTGGCTATCGGCAGAGAGAATCCTCACCGCGTATCCGACATCGGAGCGATAGAGTGGGTAGCCGCGAGCCAGCAATTCCAATAACTCGCGCAGCACTCTTGCACCGAGTTCCGTCTGCTCCTCGTCCCCGCGGCATTCGATCATCGATTCATGAACAACCGCCTGAACTCCGGTGCCCTCTTCCACAATCTTCAAATGCTCGTCATGCTGCCCCAACAACGCGTTGAGCAAACTTGCATCCGGGACCTCGACCCGAACGCTGCAGAGAGGCTGTGTTCCAGGATCGCTCATTCGGCAAGAAACTCATGGACGCGGGCCAGAGCCGCATCCAGCTTTGCGGGGTCCTTGCCTCCGGCCTGGGCGAAATCGGGACGCCCCCCGCCTCCACCGCCAACGATGGGCGCAATTTCTCGAATAATCTGTCCCGCCTGAATCTTCTCCGTCAGATCGGCTGTCACGGCAGCCAAAAGAACGACCTTGGCGCCATCGACCCCGCCGAGCACAACCACGCCGGAGCCGAGCTTGTCGCGCAACTGATCAGCAAGCCCTCGCAAAACCTTCGCGCCCCCGTCGACCCGCTGGACCAAAACCCGAATCCCGGCGATCTCCTGCACGCCTTCCATCAGGTCACGCGAAGCACCCGAGGCGAGCTTCGCTTCGGTAGACTCGATTTTCCTCTCGAGTTCTTTTTGCTGGGCCAGCAACTTCTCGATTCGCGGAGCCAATTCGCGCTCGTCGGTCTTCAACAAGCTCGACAGTCCACGGATCTCTTCTTCCCGAGCCCGCACCTGAGCGAGAGCCACACTTCCGGTAGCCGCCTCGATCCGACGGACACCAGCTCCCACGGCAGATTCCGCGCCAATCTTGAACAAGCCGATATCCCCGGTTCGGGAAACATGGGTGCCTCCGCAGAGTTCGACCGAAAAATCCCCCATCTGCAGGACACGAACCTGGTCTCCGTATTTGTCTCCGAAGAAAGCCAGAGCTCCGGCCGCGAGCGCATCGTCGAACGCCATCTCGGTCGCACTGACAGGCACATTTTCGCGAATCCGTGCGTTTACCCAATCTTCGATCGCGACAAGCTTCTCGGTATCGACACGACTGCCATAGGTGAAATCGAAACGGAGCCGCTCGGCTGTCACCAACGAGCCCGCCTGATGGACCTCTTCGCCCAGAAATTCTCGCAGGGCTGCGTGCAGAATATGCGTAGCCGAATGGTTCAGCCGCGTGGCCTCGCGACGCTCATGATCCACCCGGAACGTTGCGGCTGCATTTGGCGTAACCGAGCCCCGCAAAACCTTCCCACGATGGACGATCAAATCCTGCCGTGGCTTGAGCGTGTCCTGCACCTCCACAAGCCCGCCATCGGCCAACTCGATAAACCCGCCATCGCCCGCCTGGCCACCGGACTCTCCGTAGAAGGGCGTTTCCGCTGCAACGATCTCGACCGTTGCGCCGACCTCTGCTCGCTCCATCGGAGCTCCATCAAAAGCCAGCGCAAGAATATTCGACTCTGCCGCCTCCTGATCGTAGCCGACAAAGGCCGATTTCTCGTCGCCAAAACCACCGCCGGTGGCCGTCGAGAAACGAGCACCCTCGCGACCTCGCGCGCGTTGGGCGTCCATCGATTGATCAAACCCCTCGCGGTCGACAGACAGGCCTTCCCCGCGCAGGATATCCTCGGTCAAATCGAAGGGAAACCCATAGGTATCGTAGAGACGAAAGGCGACCTCACCGGACAACCGATCCTCACCACGACTTTTCATCTTGCGACGCTCATCGGTGAGAAGACCCAAACCCTTGTCGAGCGTCTCTCCGAAGCGTTCCTCTTCCGAGGCCACTGTCTGGCCAATCCGGGCCCGATGCTCGATCAACTCCGGATAAGCTGAACCCAGAACTTCGACGGCCTGATCGGTCACGCGTCCGAGAAAAGCTCCCTCGATACCGAGAACATGCGCCTGGCGCGCCGCGCGCCGCAACAGACGGCGCAGGACGTATCCACGGCCTTCATTCGAAGGAAGAATGCCATCCCCGATCATGACAGCGACCGCACGCGCGTGGTCGGCGATGACACGAAACGCCACGTCCTCGACGCCGTAGGCACCCAGGTAGGGACGACCGCTCATTTCCTCGGCAACGCCGATCAAGCCTCGGAGAAGATCACTGTCGTAGTTCCCGTTCCCCCCCTGCAAGATCGATACGACGCGCTCGAGTCCCATCCCTGTATCCACATGACGCGCGGGCAGGTCACCGAGGCTGCCGTCGGCCTGCCGGTCGTTCTGGATAAAAACAAGATTCCAGATTTCCATATAGCGGGCACATTCGGAATTCACGCCACATTCGTGTCCCGGAGGCAGGTCGCAAGCCTCGGGCCCTCGATCGAAATGAACCTCCGAACAGGGTCCGCAGGGGCCCGTCTCTCCCATCTCCCAGAAGTTGTCCTTGGCCCCGCAACGAAGAACATGGGCCGGGTCGATGTCGGTGATCTTCGGCCAAAGCGCCGCTGCCTCGTCGTCCGTTTCGAAAACGGTCGCGTAGAGTTTGTCCTTGGGAAGCCCCCAGACATCGGTCAGCAACTCCCACGCCCACTCGATCGCTTCGGTCTTGTAATAGTCCCCAAACGACCAATTACCGAGCATTTCGAAGAAAGTCTGGTGGTAAACATCCCGCCCGACGTCATCGAGGTCGTTATGCTTGCCGGAAATGCGCAAACACTTCTGGGAATCAGCCACCCGGGGCGCCCGGGGATCCTCAGTCCCGAGGAAGACATTCTTGAACGGCACCATTCCGGCATTCGTGAACATCAGAGATGGGTCACTCGCAGGGACGATCCGGTCGCTCGGCACAATGAGGTGCCCTCGCGTGGCGAAGAAATCAAGGAAGGATTGTCGGACCTCGGTACCGGTCATACTGCCAGACTAACAGAAGGAACATGGGTCCTGCACGATTGCGGATTCGACGAGCCTACAGTCAACAGCCTAGTCCCGCAGGATGACATCGAGGGCAAATTGGAGCTTCTTGAGAACCCGACCCAGAACGTTTTTGTGAATATTGCGCCGCAGACCGATCAGGAGTTTCCGCTCGAGGGTGTAGCGCAGCGGACGACTCCGCTTGGCCGGCTTGGTGCCACTGCTTGCCGCCTCGTTCAGGTCGTCCAGAATCTGTGCCCGGGGATAACCCAGAATCTCGAGATCCTCGTCTTCGAGTTGATCAACGATCGACAGGACCTGCGCCAGCGATTGCGGATTGGTGGCGATCTCGACGGCCCAACGCTTGATCGAGGAGGTGACGGGGCGGTCGTGTTGGCCGACGCCGATCGGATCACCGAGACCCTGAAATTCCTCGGATTGCTCCTGATAGTTGATAGCCGCCGACTCAAACGCAATATCGAGGTGCTCACAGATCTTGCGAAAACCGGCTTCCGGATCGGCTACGAAATCCTCGTAGCGAATCGGGATAAAGGGCACAGGCTTTTCGCGCAACATCCGAGCCAGCGCCGGCACGTACCGCTGCAAGATCGGGTTATGCTCCATCGCGACTTGGTAGTCCCCATCAAAAAACGAGTTCACATACGAGGACAGGATCGCGAGGGGATGTCGGGTCAGGACAATATACCCGGCTTGCGGATAGAGCTTGGTCAAAAACGGAAGAACCAGAGAGTTGGCTGGAGTCTTGTCGAGAAAATACTTCTTGTCGGGAGTTTGCTCGAGGATCGCGCCGTACAGGGAATCGGTATACGCTCGGAGCGCCGTGAGGTAGTCTTCTTCTCCGCCCGGGAGGTCCGATACCAATTCCTGAATCGCCTGCTGGACGTTGAAGGGATCGTAGGGGGCCTTTTGGACACTCCCAAAATAACCCAGATGTGCCAGAGGCGTGATCAGATGGGGTTCTGCTCGGCTGGCGACCTCGGAATGCGCGCTGAGGATGCGGGCCAGGAGAGTCGTCCCTGATCGAGGGGCACCCACCAGAAAAATCAAGCGATTTTGCACTGCTTACGTTTAGCCAAAGCGAGCGCGGCGGGCTACCTCTGAAGTTCTCGACAAATTATCATGAGTCCTCGCAAGAAAAACTCACCGCCCGCCGGAATCCTCGGCCACCCGGGCGGGCTTCGATCCTTTCTACCGGGGAGGGGCTCTCTCCTCGCGGCGCTCGCCCTGTTTCTGGCGCTCGCAAGCCCGTCAATGCGTGCCCCCACGAGTGTCATCCTCACCGGAAACGGAGAACCCGGCAGCGAAATCCGGCAGTTCAGCCTGCTCGCATCAGGCGCCGAACGAATCCTGTCCCCAGGCAATCAACCGGCCGCCTGGCCCGGGTATCCGCGAGTCAACCGCGCTCCGGCGGATACCCCGGGCCCCATTGCTTCCTTGATCGCCGCGCCCGCAGTCGCTCTCGGAGAGCCCGTTCTGGCCTGGAATATGGCGGCCGTCCTCATTCCCTGGCTCACATTCATCTCCATGTTTCTGCTCTGCCGGATCTGCACGGGCAATCCGATCGCTGCTGGTATTGCCGGGCTTGGATACGCCCTGCCACCGGCGGTGCTGCTCGATCCGACCTCCACCTTCCTCCTCCTCAGTCCCCTTCTGCCCGCGACCGTTCTGGCCACCGGATGGGTCGTCAGGGAGAAAGCAGGGCCCGCTTTCTTCGTGCTGGCCGGACTAACCCTTCCCCTTGCCCTCGCTCCTCTGCCGATTGCGGTCTCTGCGATCGTCGTGAGCGCACTCCTCGTCCTGCATCAGCGGCCCCACGAACGAAGCACCTTGGGGAGACTATCCGCTTGCTTGACACTTCTGATCGCTCTCCGAGCAGCCTTCGGCCCCGCACTCGTACTCCCCGGAACCCTGGTTTACCCGTCCCTCCAGGCCGATGAACTTTGGGCGTTCATGCCTGGGGGCCTGGCCGGTCCCGGCCTGATCATTGCCTGCCTGGCCGCCGTCGGCATCATGGACAGGACCCGCGGCGCCTACAAGGGCCGACTCGGCGACCCCCGCCTGCTGATATTCGTAGCGCTCCTCGTGCTGCCCCTCGCTCTTGCCGATGAAATTTCAATTGGCGACGGCCTGCGGCAAGAACTGCCGGGCAGCTGGCTGGAGGGACGCGCTCCGGAAGCAAATTCCTTGCGCTGGAGCCTGCGGCTCCTGCTCCCCTTTGGCTGGTGCCTGCTCGCCGCCTTCGGTTCCCTGGCCATCCTCGAGCGAGTGCATTCCCCGATCACCCAAAGGATCTGGGGAGCGATTTTTTTCACCGGCCTGATCCTCGGCAACCTTCTCTACCCGCTCAATCCCATCTCTATCGCTCCGGCTCAGGCGCGCCGGGTCAGCTTCCTGAGCCCCCCGCTCGAAGAAGCCCAGCTTCTGCAACAGGTGCAACCGGGGGCGATCCTCGATCTCCCGACCGGAATCCCCGATCGCGCCGCGCACCGCCACCTCACCGCAGCATGGCATCGTCGCGCAACGACCACAGGCAGCATCGACGGTCGGGATCCAGCCAAACCCCTCGCCTCTTTCGCCGCCGAACTCGCGCAACCCGCGGGGGCCGAAGCGTTGGCCACTCTCGGCTTCGGCAACATCCTGATCCACAAACACGATCTCTCCGCAGAGGCCTATGAGCAATTTCTCCGAAATCTTGCCCGCAGCAGAGGTGCCGGCGGGCGACTGACCACGCGAGCGGAAAGTTCCGGCCACCTTCTCCTTGGACTGCAGGGCAATTTTCCCGTTGCCGAGAACTTTGACGTTCTCGAGTCGAATCAACCCTCGACGACAACCCTCAACCTGACCGGCCCGGAGGACCTGCTGGTTTTCGAGCTTCAGGTTCGGGGGCAGTCCAACTTTCGCCACCCTGCCCCCGAGACCGAAACTCCCTTGAGGGTGGAATTCTTCGACTTTCGGGGTCGATTGGTCGCCGAGCATCTACTGGTCGGCTTTTTACCAGTCGCTGTCGCCCGAGGAGGAAATGGACATACTGCTCTCAGACTCGCTCTTCCCGAGGCCCCCGGACGCTACACCGCCCGGCTTGCCCTGCAATCCGACCCATCACTCACCCTTGCGATTCAATCCATCAGGGTGGCACCAGCGCCCTGAACTTCGCTGAGAGCAGTAGGACACTCCACTCGGGAGTGAAACGGTGCAAGAATCTCTTGCCAAAGATCTCGCAACCGCCCGTCTCGAAATGCTACGCTTGTCGTTATGGAAAGACGGGATTTTCTCTACACTGCCTCCTCTGTCGGCCTCATGGCCACTCTGGCTCCATGGTTCGGAATTGGCGACGCAGACGCTCGAAGCGGCACAGCAGCACAAACCGAAGGCCTGCAGGAAGATGATCTCATCTATCTATCAACCCGCCGGAAAGATGGCTCCTGGAGCAGTCAGGCTCCCATCTGGTTCTGGTATAATGAGAACACGATCTATTTCACCTGTTCGCCTGACAGCTTCAAAGGCAAGCGCCTGAAGGAAAGCGGCCCGGTCCGGATACGTGTCGGCCAAGCCGACGGTCCGGAAATCATCGGGGAAGCCACCCGCATCAAAGACCTCGACCTGGTCGATACGCTCGGCGAAGCCTGGAGTGCAAAGTACTGGATTTCCTGGCTGGGCCTGTTTCGTCCCCGTCGCGAAAGAATCGAGAACGGCAAGACATTGGCCTATCAGGTGAAACTTTCCTGACCGAATCGCCTAATGGGACGAACCCTCTGCAGGATCCTCCGGTCCACGCACGAAGAACCCTGCCAACAGCAAAAGAATGACTCCGGTTGTGATAAACGCATCGGCGACATTGAACGCCGGCCAATGCCAATCACCGACAAACACGTCCAGAAAATCGATCACCGAGCCATAGGCGAGACGATCGATCGCATTCCCCAGAGCGCCTCCTAAAATACAACCGCAGGCGACCAGCGTAAGCTTGTCCTCGCGTGGCGTCGTTCGGGTGAACCAGCCTATCCCGACCACCGCAACAATCGTGACGACCATGAAAAAGGGCTTCCGGAAGGATGCCGGAAAATCGGCAAACATGCTGAAGGCGGCCCCACTGTTCCGCACATAGGTGAGAGAGAAAAACCCATCGATCACCGGAATGGACTGATAGAGGCGCATGTCCGCATCCACCCAGAGCTTGGTCCACTGATCGAGGAGAACGATCACACCGGCGATGCACCCCACCAACAGATATTTCCCCGGGCCATCCCCCGGTCTTTCCTGTTCTTTCTGCAAACTATGGCTCCCTGACGCGCTGCGCTTTCCCCTGTTCGGGACAACCGACGGTTAGACGCAACCCCTTTGGTTGTCATCTCAGCGCTCGATGTCAAATCCGGATGCCCCAACACCCCAAAAACAGGGGATTCCGGCATGGGTGCGAAGCCAACGATCGTTTGGTTAGAACAAATCTAACCAGGGCCACCTGCCCGGACGGAGGAAATGAAAATGAAGGCAGTCGTCTTTCGAGGTGAAGGAAAATACGGGGTCGAAGAAGTCAAACTCGATCCGCCCCAAGCGGGCGAAGTGAAAATTAAAATGGGCGCCACCGGCGTTTGCCATTCAGACCTTTCGGTCATCAACGGAGTACTACCTTTGCCCAGCCCCATCATTCTGGGACACGAAGGCGCCGGCACCGTATCCGAGCTGGGCGACGGCGTCACCGGTCTGGAAGTTGGAGACCACGTCGTTCTATCGTTCATCCCTCAGTGCGGCACCTGCAACGAATGCCGCAACGGTCGCTTTGTTTTCTGCGAAGCGGGAGCACCCCACGGAAAAATGATCGACGGCACCGCCCGCGTTCATGGCGCTGATGGCGAAGACCTCAACGTCATGCAATTCCTCGGCTGCATGGCCGAAGAAGCCGTCGTGCCGGCCACAGCCTGCGTCAAGGCAGATACCTCGCTTCCCTTCGATCGGGCGGCCCTGATCGGCTGCGGCGTCACCACTGGCGTGGGAGCAGCCTTTAATACAGCCAAGGTCACTCCGGGCTCGACGGTCGCAGTTTTCGGTTGCGGCGGCATCGGCCTTTCGGTCATTCAGGGTGCCAAGCTTTCCGGAGCCAAGCAAATCATTGCCGTCGATCTAGCCGACAACAAACTCGAAATGGCACGAAGCTTCGGAGCCACCGACACCATCAATGGTGGCGACGGCCTCGCTGTGATGACCATCCACGAAATGACAGGTGGCGGCGTCGACTTTGCTTTTGAGGCTGTGGGCGCCCCCGCGCTGATGTCAGCCACATACGATGCCTGCCGACGTGGCGGCACCGCCACGATCGTGGGCGTCGGCAGCCTGACCGACAGTTTCCCGATCAATGCCCTGATGGTTTCGATGTCAGGCAAAACCCTCAAGGGGAGCATGTATGGCGATGCCAACCCGCACGTCGATTTCCCGATGCTCATCAACCTCTACCAGCAGGGCAAGCTGAATCTCGATGATATGATCAGCGCCACCTACACCATTGACGAGGCGGCCAAGGCCTTCGAGGACATGGAATCGAACAAAAATGCTCGCGGAGTGATCACCTACAACTGATCTTCACTCCGAGTTCACTCGTGAAACAAAAAGGGCCGCATCCGAAAGGGTGCGGCCCTTTTTTTATTGGAAGAGGCTCCCGCTCAAGCCGAAGACTCCACCAAGAACGATGGTCACAAGCACCAGTATCGGAATCACCAATGCGAGCACCACTCGACCGAGTCCGGTCCCGTGAGCCGCCGCGAGACCCACCACCTGAATGATGCCTCCCCACACCAAGATCAGCAGTGGTCCGAGAATCGGAAGGAGTTGGAAAACGGAAGCAGCACCGGTGGTATAGCAACTGACCCGAAAGGTCGTCTCGTAGGAATGATTGGCGCCACCCACTGCGAGCAGGCAGACGTGCGTGATAGCCGCACCGAGGAATTGGCCGAAAATCACCATGAACGGGTAGCCCATGAGATAGGCGATCTCGAAAAAGCCGGGGCCCCCGAGAACACGATCGAAGCTCTGTCCGCTGAAGTCGTACTCTCCCAGCATACGAAGCGAACCATCCGAGAAGAGAGTGGTCGACAGGATCACCATCGGCCAACCGACGGCGAGCAGGAAAAAGAGGGGAGTGCCAAACCCCCCATCACGTCGCATGGAACTAAAGGTGTCCCGAGGTTGCGTCAGCACCAGACTGATCGTGGTAAATAACGCGGTGAAAAACCCTACTGTATCGCGGTCCTCGAAAGGCGGTCCGTATTGGGCCTCCGGGGCCGCTTGGTTCATTTCCGGAGGCATCGTTTCCTGTTGCGGCGGCGAAAACGCCGGCAGTGATTCGAGGGGTTGCCAGTCTGTCATCCCCGCCATCCAGGCAAGGTCCGTGGGTAGAAAACGACCCGTCAGAAGACCTTCCCGAATCTCGTGCTCGGGGAAAACACCCAACTCCTGCTCGTCTCGCCCAAGGTGATAATCTGCCATCAGAACTCCGTTCCACCATCCGGCGCGATCGTGATCACCGCACCCCGCACGACGACCGGAACGATTCTGCGACCGTTCGTCAGTTTGAGAAACTCAGTCATGGCCTGAGGTTCATCTGTGAGGTTCACTTCCTCGACAATGTCCTCGCCGGCTCCCAGATCTGCGAGCAAATCACGAGAATGGACGCAATCGCTGCGCGTGTAGAGAAGAACTCGGGCCACTAAAATAAAACAGTACCCAGAAAGAGATCATCTGCCAACGCTGGAGTGATTCACTCCCGCGCTCCCTCGACCCGCCGCGTGGGGCGACGCCATAAAGGCCGCAAGCGCAGCCAGGCATTCGAGCCGAGAAGAAAGAAAATCGACAGCAGGCTCACGATCGGCACCACAGTCAGCTTTGCGATGGCCCGGCGCAACATCTCGAAACGAGTCCGGTCTTCGCCCAAAAGGCCTAAATTTGCGATCAGACCGGGCAACCGGAAGACGGTCACGGCCCGGGCCTCGAGCACCTCGTCGAAAGCCACAATCGAACGGGTCCGCAGCAAAAATGGCAGAAGACGAAGCTCGCTTGTCGCGCCCCCCACCTGCAAAACCACAACATCATAGGAAGTACGGCGCAGATCGGGCAGCAAGGAATATCGCTCTTCCCATCGAGCGACACGCGTCTCGGCCACATCGATCTCGTCGCGCAGGGAGGCATCCCCCTCACGCAGAAGAACTTCCAAACGAGCATCACTGAACAAACCGCGGCAACGGTCAACCAGTCTCGGCAGACGCTTCCCCAATCCCGTCTGTACGATCAAAACCCGCTGGACTCCGGACAACGGAATCGGACGAAGGAATGTCATCAAGCTACTCAACGTCTTCCTCCAATCCATAAGCCGCAAAAAGCTCGCGACCAATCGCGCCCCAATCGTATCGGGATTCGACCAACTGCCGGGCTGCTCTCACCTGCGCCTCGCGCATTGTCGAGTTTCCGAGTGTTTCCAAAACCGCCTCTGCGAAAGTATCCGGATCGTCGGCCACTCGGATTTCACCACTTCCGGCCAGAATACCCTCAGCGCCGATCGTGGTCGAGACCACGGCTGCGCCGCTGGCCATCGCTTCGAGAATCTTCAAGCGGGTCCCCGAGCCGCGCAAAACCGGCGCCACAAACACCGAGGCGGCTTGGTACTCGCAAGCGGTTGAATCCACCCAACCGGCGACCTCAACTCGTTCATCGACAGATGGAAGATCCAGCACTTCGGGCGGCGGATAGGCACCGACGATTCGAAACCGTGCGTTCGGTAGCGTTTGATGGATCAGGGGCAGGACTTCCCGCGCGAAGTAGAGGGCCGCCTCGACATTTGGTTCATGACGGAAGAATCCGACAAAGAGAATTACCGGATTGGTTTCGCTCAGAGGGCGAAACGGGAAAGCCGCACAGTCTACCCCGTTGGGAACGACGCGCAGATTCTCCGAAGGAAGGAATTTCGCGAGAACATCGCGATCGTTTTCGCTCATCGTGATCGCGCGATCGGCACTTTCAACCGCAAGAATTTCCTGACGAAAAGTTCGCAACCCATCGATCCACAGGCCGACCTTCCGCAACAGCGAGCCGGGCAGCCGGCGCGCGCGCTCCAGAGCAACGAAACTGACATCGTGTTCGACCAATACCCGCAGAACGCCTTCGGTCGGTGGCGGAAGGAAATGAGCCATATGTGTGTATTCCACCTGAACGACGCTAAACGAGCGGCGCTCCATGCACTCCCGGATTTCCTCCGCGAGCCGTGCCGAGTGAAAGCCGCGCAATTTGGTCGGAGCCAACCAGCCGCCTCGACTGCTGCCCGTGTCGCGAGGAACGATCAGCGCCTCCCGACAGAGTTTCGCCAATTCTGCCAGACTGCGTGGGTCGGTCTCAGCTTCGGTATCGGCCAGCGAAAGGACCGTCACATCCGCCCGCTTGCCCATTTCGCGCAGCAGGTTGGAGATCCGCACCGCACCGCCATGCACCGCCGGTACGGGACTGTATGGCGAAATCACCAATATCTGGGGACGCCCCCCTTCCCCTTCGGGGTGAAACCGCCCACGGTAGGCAGCACGCGAGCGCGACAATTTGAAAACCTCGCGATCCGAGAGCGGGCGGCATACCGCATTTTCCCGAAACCGCGCCTTCAGAACGGCAGGCACCTGCCGGTAAAGCCCACGCACCGCAGCGAAGGCCGCTGCCGGGCCGATTTCGGCAAGGATTCGCGTTGGCAGAATCGTCAAGCCTGCCAGATGGGGTAGCAAAAGCCTCCAGGAGGAAATGTTCTTCCACACCAATGCCGCGAGGTTTTTGACAAAGAACGAGTGGATCGTCGCCTCGCTCCAGCGACGTCGGGTGGTACCCCGATGTTTATGATGGACGCGCGAGGCAGGTGCCAGCACCGACGGCCACCCTCGCCGCCAGGCACGGTAGCCAAGATCCACGTCCTCGATATAGACCGGCGAAAACACCGCCTCATCAAAACCACCCAACTGAAGAAAGCGGCTGCGATCGTAGGCCGATGCTCCACCCCCTGCGAAGAAAATAGGGTAATGAAGATCTTCTTCGAAGCGGTCCAGATGAAAGAGCTTCACACACCCCCACGCAAACTCGGCGTGAACCTTGCCCGTCTCCCATCGCGGTTTGCCCGGGTCGATAAAATCAATCTGGCTGGAAACACCGAAAACGCCGGGCTCCTGATCAAAAGCGTCCAGAAGAGGCTGCAGGAAATCGGGCTCCACGACCATATCATTGTTCAGAAGGACCAGAGCCGGGTTGCGTGCCTGACGGGCCCCTTCATTGGTGGCACCTGCAAAACCCTCGTTGCGCTCCATGCGTACGACACGCAGGAACGGCATTTTCTCCTGCAGGGAGGCCAGGTAATCCAGCGTCTCGTCTTCACTCGCGTTATCGACAACGAGGACTTCGTCATCCGGGTGGCCGTGCTCTTCGATGGCGGCGGCCAGCGGCGGCAGGCTCATCGCCAGCAACTCCTGTCCGTTCCAGGTCGGGATCACCACCGAAACCGGATCTCCGGACCGCACGCGCGCGGCATCTGAGGGGTCCGAAGAAATCGAACGGCCACGGGAAATCAGGTCGGTCAGCAAGATTCCGATCCCGACCAGAATCGCAAGAGGCACGCCCATCAGAACCAGAAGCGTCAGCAGGATCCCCTGCATCGCGCCACGAAGACCATGTGCGCCGAGGCGACAGAAGCGCAGGAGCTCATAATAAATCGGAAACAGCAATCCCCGGTAGCGCACTTCGACATGGGCCCGGTGCTGCGCGACCGAGGCAAGGCGTGATTCCAATCCGATCACCCGCTCCTCGGCGCGAGTCGCGCGCAAGGCCACTTCAGCAACCGCTGCCTGAATCCCCTCGAAGTCGGTCGCGTCGCCGGAAGCGAAATAATTTTTACTCTCGGAAAGTTCGTCTCCGGGCAAAAGCGGCAGGCTGGTATTGTGGAGAAAAAGGAATTCGTCTTCCGGAACCCCGGTCTCGGGAGCGACACCATCAATCAGATAGCGCGCGATAAAAGCCGGCTGGCAGCCTGAGCCGGCGGTCACATCACCATAATCTGTATGTTGGACCCAGACCCTCTCACATAGAATTTCTCCGTCATGCGCGGCCACACGAATCGAGAATTCAAACTCGCGCCCCCGCGAATGCGGGATCGGTCGGAATTCAAAGCGTTGCCAACCCTCCTCCGTCAGATCCCGCACCGACATGAGAACACGTGCCACCAAACCCCCTTGATGGCGGAGTTCGAAGACAAGGTTGCCGTCTTCCGGCGCACCCGACCGACCGAGCAGAACGTCGACCTGCGCCAAGCCGTCAAACGCAGCGGCGAACTTCTGCCGGCAGCTATGGTCGGCTCCGAGCGGCGAAGAGATTGAGCGCGCGGTGCCGTTGAATTCGTCGGCGATCATCGCGGCTTCCTTGCGCGGTACATCCGCGCGAGAAATACCGGCGACCCATGCATTCCCTTCTCGATCCGGAGCGCGGCGCGGCGCCTGACAAAATTCCACCAAGGGCTCGGCCACCCGATCCCAAGCCAGCGCTGATCGTTGCTCTTGAAAGGCTTGCTGACGCTCGGCCGTCCGCGGCATTTCCAGGATCTGATCGACGGCAGCCGCGACTCCCGCGACATCACCGGCACCCACAGCAAGTCCCAGCCCGGCTCCTTCGAGCTTTGTGGCCAGCTCGTCGCCTTCGGTCAACACCATCGGCAAGTCGCACCAGAGGTAATCCAGCAGGCGAGTCCGAAAGGCGAATTCCGACTCTATCCCCGGCCGATGCAGGCTCACCCCCACATCACTTTCGAGCAGATATAGGTGGCGGCGATCATAGGGCACCCAATCGAGAAAAAAGAATCCCTCACCGCGTGGATCCAGATCGCGCGCCAGGTCTCTTGCCTCGCGTGCCACCTGCATCTCCCCGATATCCGGGTTCGGATGAGTCGCTCCGAGAAGTACGATTTTCACGTCAGGGCGGGTCTCACGCAATTTCGCTCCGGCGCGGACCAAAGTGACGGGATCGACCCAGTTCCACATGCCACCTGCCCACAGCACAATACGATCCGATGCCCCGATCCCGGGAATCACCCCACGCAGGACAGACCCCTCGGCCGATGGCTTCTCGGACGCAAGACCGAAGGGGACAATACCCATCAGGCGCTGCAAAAGAGGATCGCCCTCGTAGTTTGCGCGATTCAATCGACCGGCTGCGGCCAGCATCCCGAGCCAGAAATGACGCTGTGTCTCGCTCGCGCAGAGAAAGAAGTCTCCGTTGACCAAATGATGCTGCAACCAGCGTAACGCCAGCAGAGCGCGCCCTCCGCCCCGATTGAAATCTTCGCCAAAGAAATCCAGATTCGAAAGAACAAACGGATCGTATAGATCGACCGCCATCGGCTTCCGGATCGCATGCATCAACTCAACGCGCCCCGGTACAAAAACCGAGTCGGCCTCAGCGACAGCTGGAGCTGGAGCTGAGCCTTGTTCGAATTGGATCAACTGCAAATCAGATCCGGCCGGCAATTCACTCCCGGAGGGAGCAGCAATACCAACCTCGACCCCACGACGCGCAACAGCCTGCGCCAGCTCCAGCGAGCGGATAGCCGATCCCGCCATCGAGCCACCAAGTCGGTCCCAACTCAGGAAAAGTGTTCTCACGAGTCCACCTCGGAGAACACACGAAAGGAGATGGAATCACCCGAAACCTGTCGATCACCAACGCGCAGGCTTGCGGCAGGTTGGGGGGAGCGCCAAACCAGTACTTCATTACCCGGCCCGGCACCCTGGCTGCGAATCTCGACCCGCAACTCCCCGCCGAAATCTGCCTCGGCCAACGGCACGTCCACGAAGGCGCGATCGACCAGCAACTCGGCCGCAACCGAACGCTGGCCAACGACTTGCCCCGTGGGGTCGAAGACCGCGATGTGAATTTGATGAGAATTCTTTCGACCGTATGTGCCAAAACGGACGTCAATCCGGCGCGGTCGCTTTAGACGGCAGCTGATTTCCTGAACCAATGGGTATTGGTCGCCAAGAGGCTCGCCGGAAATCGCAGACAAATTTGCGATATCGGTGACGAGGCCAGCGGGCTCCAGCGCCACCCGAGAATAGTCCGGACCCGTCGGGGCTCCAGATGGAACGAGAGCCGAACGCGGAACTCCTGTCAGAATCTCGCGCAGGGAATCCCCCCAATCAGTTGCAACACTCGACGGACCCCGCGCGCGCAAAACCGCGGCCCTGGCCGAGTCTCCCAAACAGCGCCGACGTAGCGGCGAACGCACAAGCTCCACAACAGTTTCCTCCCATGCGGGGAGCGTATCTGCCAGTCGAGCAAGCCGCCCGTCCAGAGTCCCCCGGAGGAATTCAGGACTCGGACTCGCCACCGTGGGCACACCCACCAAAGCCGCCTCGAGAAACTTCACATCACTCTTGGAGGCATTGAACCGTCCGGAAGTTTCCAAAGGTGCGAGATTCACCTGCATCCGGGCGAGTTCCGCCGGAAGTTCACTCCAACCCAGCAGCGGTACCTGATCGATCCGGTGCTCCAACGGCCTCAAGATCGGAGGTATCCGCAGGGGGCCACCCAGCGTCAGGCCCAGCGCCGGAATTTCCTTCATAGCCCCCGCCAAAGCCGGCGCGATGGCGGCCAAATCGCCGTCATGGGTATCTGTGCCCGAAAAGTATCCCATCCGCGGGGCGTCCCCGGCGCCGGTCGAGCAGCGTTGAGAAATGTCTTCCAGCAGAGAGCCCGTGGAGTTCCGCAACAGAAATCCCGGTAACCCGAGATCCTCTGCGGCTGCGATCAAACCGGGCGAAGAACCGATAATGGCGTCGCAAAAACTGGCCGTTCGAGCGCACGCCATTGCCGACTCTCGAAAGCCCTGCGCGAGCGCTCCGTCTTCATGTTCGAGTGCCGGGGCATCCAGAACCCACTCAGGATGAAAAATCAGATCATCCGCAGAAAAGACGACCGGCAAATAATATTTACGCGCTTTTCGCAGCAACCGCTCCACGGCCGCATCATAGGGCGTCCGAAACAGAATCATGAGATCCGTGTGTCGCATCTCTTCGTCGACCTCAGGTGCGGCATAGTGCAGAACCCGAGAAGAAACCCCGATCAATCCCAGCGATTCGGCCGCATGATGCACTCGGTAGCGCAACGGTGCGCCATCAGAAGCGCTCAGGAAAAGGATGCGGAGGCCCTCCAGCGCCGGTTTCTTCGGCGAAAACCGGCCACAAGAGTTCTCGCGCAACACCTCATCGTAGAGGCTGGTGGTTTGACGCACCTGATCTTCAATCGAGGGAAATTCAACTGCAGAGCGGCTTGCCCCCTCTGCCAGAGAGGCCTCAAGGGGTCGATCATCTGCCAGCCGTTGCAGAATTGCGGCCAGCGCCCTCGAGTCCCCGATGGGGAATCGAAATCCATTGCTTCCGTCGACGATTGCTTCTTCCGGTCCTCCACACTCACTCGCAACGACCGGCACGCCTCGCACCATGGCCTCTCGCGTGACCAGCGAAAAAGATTCGCGCATCCGCGAGGGTACGACGAGAACATCGACACCAGCGCAAACGGTATCAAGATCCACTGGTTCGAATGCAGGTGGATGCACGACATCACTACGGTGCAACTCCAAGTCCGTGCGAGGAACGCCGTAGAGAAGAAACTGAAAACGCCCGATCGGAAGCTCGCGGATCGCAGCGCCCAAATCGGCCAGACCCTTTTCTCGATTCCCCGCCCCGCCAAAAAAACCGATCCGAAGAATTCCCGGGAGCGACTCCTTTTCAGGTGCGTCGCTGCTCGGTCGAGCCGTGCCATTGGGCGAAATTTCGAGGCGCTCCTCCGGGAAACCCTGCGCCAGAAAACTGTCGTAGAGAAAATTTGACGGCACAAGAAAGCGATCCACGAGAGGAAGGGCGGCTGCAAGAGCCTCACGGCGAGCCTTGAAGTCATACGAATCGCAACCGGAGCAGCCCTCGGGCCGTAGCGGCATCGAACAGACTCGATCCGATGGAGACAATCCGAACAGGCATGGACAAAACCACCACCAATCATGCAACGTAACCACGATCGGGACTCCTGCCACCGAGGCTGCCTGTAAAAGTCCGATGCCCAATCCCTGAAGGCCATGCACATGCAAAATATCGGGCCGAACCTCGGCAAGGAAATCGGCAAAAGCAGGCTCGGCCTCGAGATTTCGATATCCCTGGGCCGAGAATGCCTCGAGCCCGCTTCCGAGATTGATCCGCCAAAGCGGCGAGCCTTCCCAGATCTCTCGCTGCACCTCCCCAACGGGCACTTCAGGTGTGGCGCGACCAACCAGGAGCGAGACGGAATGGCCTGCCTCACGAAACTGAGCGGACAAACTCCGGCAAACCTGGATCGCACCTCCCCGAAAATCGGGGAGGTAGAGTGGTGCTGCCATGGCGATACGCATCTGAGAAGAACACAGCTTTACGGCGTCAATCCGGCACTCTCAAGAGATCCGCCCCGCGTCCATGGCAGGATGCCCTATTTTGTCCTAAATAAGGAACTTCCCATGAGCGGTATTTATCAAGGACCCGGGCGACTCGGTCGCTGGCAACGCCTCGATTCCGAAAAGCTGACGCAAAATCGCATCTTCGGCGTCCGCAAAAACACCAGTCGCTCCCCAAGAACCGGCCAGCGGCACGACTTTTTCGTTCTCGAGACCGGAGATTGGGTCAATATCGTTCCTCTCACATCCGCTGGCGAAGTCGTCCTGATTCGCCAATTTCGTCATGGCGTCGAGGACTTCACACTGGAAATACCCGGTGGGATGCTCGATCCGGAAGATCCGTCACCCGGGGATGGCGCACTCCGGGAAATGCGCGAGGAAACTGGATACGATTCGGCTCGGGTCGAACCCCTCGGCATCGCACACCCCAATCCTGCCATTCAGGGCAATCGCTGCCATATGTTCGTGGCCCACGACTGCACGCTCCGGGGTGCGACCAATTTCGATACAACCGAAGAAACCGAGGTGCTGCTCGCCCCGCTCAGCAGCATACCGGACCTGATTCAAAGCGGGAAAATTTCCCACGCATTGGTTCTTTGTGCATTTCACTACTTGAGCCTGCAACGAGGCGTATCCAACCCGTGACGACCGAATCGAAAAGTATCGATCTTTCGGCGGCCGCGCTGGAAGCGCTCCCGCAGGCGATCGCCATCCTCGACACCAAAGGGACTGTCGTTCAGGTCAATCGCGCCTGGCGAAATCTCGAAGCCGCCTCCGGAGGAAAGCGCCCGGGCGACGCCGTTTGTGGCGAAAACTACCTTGATCGCTGGCGCTCCCATCTCGATCATCAGGAGCAAGCTCTGGCCCTCGCCGCAGCGCTGAAAGAAATTTCGCTGCAGGGTCAGCCTCCTTCCGATTTCCAACTCGAGTACAGTGTGCCGGGCCTGCCGGGCCAAAAATATTTTCGTCTGCATCTTTTTCCGACGGGGGCCGTCGGCAACCATATTTTGCTCATCCGGGAGGACGTAACCGCCGAGCACATTCGGAGCCTCCGTGCGAGGACCCTTCTCTCCGTCGACGAAGCCCTTGCCCTGCGCGACAATACAGAGTCTATGGCCGAACGTGCCCTCGGCATGCTTCACGAGGCCGCCCGCGCTACGATCTCGGCACTTTTCCTATGGGAGGAAAGCGAACGCGCCTTCAAACCCCAGCCCTTCATTGGCGGCACCAAAGAAGATCGTCAGCTTCTGAGCGGCATCCGCCTGGGACGGGATCAAAGCTTTGCCGAACTCATGCGCAAAGAGCGTGGCGTCATGTGCCACGACATGAATGATCAGGACTTTCTGCCGATCTCTCTCTGGCAGCCCCTGCGAATTGGCCAGTTTATCGCCGCTCCGCTTCATACGGACAACCAGGTTCTCGGAGTCCTTCTCCTCGCTCGAGACAGCAATGAATCCCTTCTGGAACGGCATCAGCTGAGACTTTCGCGAGCCGTCGCGCGACGTCTCGCTTACGGACTCGAAAATGCGAATCTCGTCAAAGCTCTTGGCGCTGCCAGCAGGCTCAAGAGCGAGTTTGTCGCGACCATGTCCCATGAACTCCGGACGCCGCTGCACGTAGTTCTCGGCTATGCGGACCTCATGCTCGATGAGGCTTTCGGCAGCGTGAACGATGAACAGCGAGACAGCCTGCGGCGCATCGAGCGAAGCGGTGCCGCCCTGCTTGAGTTGATCAACGAGACACTGAACCTCAGCCAACTCGACTCGGGCGAGATGCCGATGGCCCTCGAAGAGATCGACCTCCGGCAATTATTCGAGCGGATTGCCGCAGAAGGTGCAGTCCCGCACGCGGCCGCCGGGGTCGACTACCAAACGCAGATTTCAGACGATCTCCCCCTGATTTTTTCCGACCGGGGAAAGATAGAGGTCATCGTTCGGAACCTGCTTTCCAATGCCTTCAAGTTTACCACCGACGGATTTGTCCTGCTCAGAGCCGAAGAGACCCAAGATGGAATCTGCTTTTCGATTCGCGATACTGGCGAAGGAATGACCGCGGATACTTTAAATTTCGTTTTTGAACCCTTCCGGCAGGGTGCCGACCCGCTGACCCGAAAAGTCGGTGGTGCCGGGCTGGGCTTGCACCTCGTAGAACGGTACGTCGAACTTCTGGGTGGAACAATTGACGCTACCAGCGAGCCCGGTCAGGGTTCCCTCTTTACCGTGCGTCTGCCGCTTCGACTGCGGACATTGGCAGGAACCAAGCCTTAGATGAGAACGTCGGAGCTGTATTTCCCATGAGTCAATTAACCTCTTTTCGCGACCGACGCGTTCTGATCACCGGTGCATCCAGCGGTATTGGTCGAGCTCTGGCGCTGGAATTGGCGAAACAGAATGCACGCCTCGCGCTCGTCGCGCGGCGCGAATCCGAATTGGAAGTTCTCGCCCAGGAGATTCGCTCCTTGGGCGGCGAGGCAGCGTTTGCGGTTGCCGATATCGCGGAAAGACTGGAAGCCGAGAGGGCCTGCCACAAACTGAGTGAGGCGTTCGGTGGTATTGATCTCCTGGTCAACAATGCCGGCTACGGCCACCATCGTCGCTTCCTCGACTGGGACGTGGACGATATGGAGCGCATGATGCGAGTCAATTATCTCGGATCTCTGTATGTCACCAAGGCTCTGGTCCCGCAGATGGTCCAACGTCGCGAAGGTTGGCTTGTGTTCATCGCCTCGGTTGCCGGCAAAATTGCCCCACCGGACGAATCCGCCTACGCGGCGAGCAAGTTCGCCATGGTCGGATTGGCCGAGTCCATCTCTCTTGAGCTTGAGGAACACGGCATTCATACGCTGACGGTCTGCCCCGGTGCCATTCGTACGCCTTTCTTCGACGAAGAGGCACTGCAACGGATGCCACCTGTCGCTAAAAACAGCATGGTCTCGGTCGAAAGCCTCATCGAAAAAATCATTCGCGCCCTGAAGCGCGGAGATCGTGAGCTGACGCACCCTGCTTTTATTCAAGCAGGCTACGTGGTGCGCGCGCTGGCCCCGGGCTTCATGCGACGTCAGGTTCGACGGACCACGATGAAATAGCCTACCGCCCCCAACCGGCCGGATCCTGAGCGTAGTAAGCCGACAACTCCTCGTATAGCTCCGGGTGCTTGCGGCGCAGCGATTTTGGCTTCTCGAAAAACGCCTCGGTCACAACAGCGAAGAACTCGGCGGGGTCTGTGGCGGCATAGGGATCAATATCGGTGCTCCGCCCACGATCCAGACGCGAGCGAAGATCCTCGAACTCGGCGCCCAGAACGCGCGCCCAGGCGACATAGTGACTGCGCTGCTCCAGAATCGGCGCGCCGTCAGAAACACCGTCTTCCTGATCGAGTTGATGTGCGAACTCATGCAACACGACGTTATGCCCGTCGTTTGCGCACGAAGCCCCCGAGCGCACATCGTCCCACGAAAGCACCACCACGCCGCGCACCCAGGACTCACCAAGGCGGGCCGATGGCTCCTCGACCACGATGCCTCCCGCGAGGACCCGCTTCTGGCTGGCCACATAGGCATGAGGATAGATCAGGATCGTCATCAAATGGGGGTAGTAGTGCGGGTCCTCCTGATGCAGCAAAAGCAGGCAGGCCTGCGCCGCGACCGTCACCCGAATTTCGTCGGTCATCTCGAGGCCACCGCAGCCTTCGAATTTCTTCTCGGCCAGAAAGACCTTCATCCGATTAATCAGATCGTCCTGCTCCACCGAGGTAAGAGAAGCAAAAAGCCCAAAGTTCCTCTCAACAATCTCGCGCCATTGCGCGGGAAACGGCCGGGCCTGCACACGCGCTCGGCGGCGCTTGCGCCACCATTTCATCATCCGATCAACCGGGGAATCTCGATATTTTCGAGCTCCCGCATCGCCGGGGACAGCAGAAACTCCTGGCGCAACAAGCGCCGATGAAAGAAGCGAATCAAGGCCTCATCGTTTGCCGGATCCTCCCGTGCGACCAGAGCCTCAAGCTGCTCGTCGGAAACCGGTTCGGCAGAATTCAGAAGCACCAGGGCCTCCGCCTGATTCGCCTGCTCGATTGCAGCACCATATTGATCGGCGCGTTGCAGGTAGATCGCGCTGCGATCGATACAATCTTTCTCGAAAGCAGCGAACGTCGAGTCCTCCGGCTTGGGCTGCAGCGCCGCACGCATCGAGGAAAACGCCGGCGCGTACATGGAAGCCTCAGCCACCGGATCGGCGGGAGCCTCCAGATCAATCCCCATCAAGCCGGCGATCCATTCCAGCGAAGCCCGGCCATAGACTACGTACCAACCAAGGTATTGGGCGTACACCAGCCCCGGGGGCGGCTCGGCACAGAGGTGTGAAACCGCCAGGGGTGTGCAAATCCCGAAGCGGACAGCGTGGTATTGCACCACGCGCGGGTCTACCTCAATGCCCCGACAAGATTCGTAGTGGCGAATCCCGGCGAGCAAATCTCCCAGTGGCTCGCTCAAGGTGCGGCCGAAAAGGGCACCCAGATCGGCGGCGGGATCCCCGAGATACGCCAACTCCAGATCGAGCACGGCGGTCATATGCCCGTCTTCGAAGATGAACTGGCCGGCGTCGCCGCAGAGGAAGGTGGTCTCGTCACGGTCTTGCGGCATATGCCGCTTCAGCCAAGCAAGCACAAACTCAATCATCGGTTCGGGTCGGACCTTGTTCCCGCGATAAGCTTTCTCCCAGGAGGCAAGGTCGCCAAGCGCACGCGTAGCCTCATCCGGCGGCCGCGTCAGCCCGCGGGCTTCGAAATCGGCCAGATCGATTTCATGCATCTTCGCCAGCCATTCCATGTACTCCCGAAAGACTGTGGTCCGCTCTTCTTCACTTTCGGCAGTCGCCAGATTCGCGCGACCCGGAGAACGCTCGAGGACCAGACCGGGTGGGTCACTACACACGCCCCAGACTTTCGGGACAGGCACTCCATTTTCGGCAAGAACCTCCAGAACCGCACCTTCGTGGTCCAGCGTATAGACCCCCAGACCGGCTTCGCCTCGCGCGCCTCGAAAATAGATGGGGACAATCCCGCCCGAGGTCTCGACGTCGAAAAACCAGGCCGGCCGCCAGCGCGCCTGCCTCTCGGCACGAACCACGCGCCCACCCACATGTTCTTCGACGTAAGCGATCGCGCGCCTCCATTCCGGAGCCAGATCTTCTGCATTGAATTCGGGTTTTGATTCTTGTGCCATGGTCTTCGGATATCGAGTCCTTGGCGTAACGGCAAAGCATTTGCGCAATTCCGAAAAGCTTTTCATCGACACCTAAATTCGAGGCAGATAGTTTGGAGTCATGCATCGACCCCACCAATCGTCGCTTGCCCCCAGCCACCTGATTGCGGTGGGTCTGATTTCCATGGCGCTGACCGGCTGCGGAGGGGGATCGGGGGCGCAGAACAATACCTCCAAGCCTCCCAGCTCCGAGCCCAGCTGTGCCCAGGGACGCGGAAAAGATCGCGTGCTCGAGATTTTCGAGCAAGATTATCTCTGGAACGACGAGTCGCTGCAGCAGGAAAAATACGCAGAGCTCCAGACGAGAGAGTACCCGAACGATGAGGCCGTCGTCGCCGCCCTGCGCTGGCAACCCGGACAATACGATCGAGGGTTTTCCTATATTACTTCACCTGAGGCAGAGGATCGTCAAAACGCAGGGCAGGCATTGAGCTATGGGTTCTCGTTCCTTTTGACCGCAGATTCGCGACGCTTGATCGTTAAGGAAACGATCGAGGGAGGACCGATGCATCAAGCAGGAGTCCGTCGTGGTTGGGAACTGGTGGCGATCGATGATGTTCGCGTCAGCTCGTTTTCAGACCCGGGCTCGCTAACTGCCGCGCTGGGCTACCCCAATATTCGGGAGGGCACGACGCGTGCGCTGAGCTTCAGAGATCCGCAGGGAAATGCGCAGGGACCTTTCTCGGTCGCGGTTGCCAACTTCGCGGTCAATCCCCTACCGGACTCCGAAATCCTTTCCATCCGAGGCGAATCCATCGGCTACATGCGGCTGCGCTCTTTTGTCCCCCCGGCAGTCAATGCATTTGCCGCAGCCATCGAGCGCTTCAACCGATCCGCGGTACGCAAAATCGTCATCGATCTCCGCTACAATGGTGGTGGTTCGCTCGCCGTTGCCGAAGCGCTGGCCGGCATGGTCGCCGGCAGCCGCTTGCGCGGCAAGATTATGTACTACATTCGCTTTAACGAGCAGAATCAAGAAAGAAATGGAATCGGAGAGTTCCGCGCCCGCTACCGCGACGAGTCTCTGGTGGAGGGCTCCTTTACCGACATCGTATTTTTGACCACGCAGCAGACGGCTTCCGCAAGCGAGCTTCTGCTCCATAGCCTGAAGCCCTACCCCGAAGACATCCGCGTGGCTGTGGTCGGCACGCCTACCTACGGAAAACCGGTCGGACAGATTGCTCAGGACTACTGCGACGGAGAACGCCGGCTGCGCACCGTGGCGCTCTCTCTGGAAAATGCCGACAGAGACGGGGGCTATTTCTCCGGCATTCCCGTGAATTGTCGGGCCCGCGACGGCTGGGAAACACCTCTGGGCAATCCCGATGAGGCCAGCCTGGCTACAGCCCTGGCGTTGCTCACGACCCGATCGTGTCCGACCGAAACACTCGCTGCCCCCGCAAGCGCGGGCCCGCTGCCGCAAAACTACCTCGGCGAACATAAACGTCTGGACGGGATTCTCTGATCAAGGCCGGCCGCGGCCACCACCACCGGGAGTCCGCACAATCACCCGCGTGCCTGCAGGGAGTCGACGGGTGGATAGCGGCGGGAAGATCTGGGGCGTACCACCGGGGAGACGGTATTCATCCAGGCCAGGTGCTCCCGGCGCCCCGCCTGCCATGCCCGATGCCCCGGTGGCTCGACGCCCGGCCAACAACGTAACCTGACTATCGGCCTCCAGACGCAACGTGCGTTCGATGCCCTCGCCCCCCGAAAAAGCCCCTGCGCCGCCGCTGCCCGAACGCAACCGGTAGGACTCGACCATAAGTGGAAAGGCATGCTCGAGAGCCTCCACCGGCGTGTTGGCGGTATTGGTCATCCCGGTATGGATGCCATTCTGCCCGGCCTGTTCCGGCCGCCCGCCTTGCCCCCCGCCGATCGTTTCGTAGTAGACAAAGTTCCGAGGTGCGCCGGGTACCGAGCCGATCAGCAGATTATTCATGGTCCCCTGCGAGCCCGCACCGACACGGTCTGGAAACCCCGGACCCAATGCAGCCAGAAGGACATCGGCAATCCGTTGCGAGGCCTCGACATTCCCGACACCCACGGGCATCGGTGCCAGCGCATCGACGACAGCACCCGGTTCGGTTTCCAGATGCAGTAGGCGGGAGGCACCTCCATTGCGTGGCACATCCGACGAGGTAATCGTGCGCGCGGCAAACTCCAGACATGCGCGCGTCACCGCACGCACCGCGCTCGGGACTCCGGGCCGCGCGGCGCCGCTCCCGCGAAAATCTGCCACCAGACCGCGCGGCTCCCAGCGGATTTCCACTTGCACGCGCACCGGATCGCCGGTGGCGGCCTCAAGGAAATCCTCCGCCACCAGAGGATCGGAGATCCCCCCAAAGGCTGCGGCAAGCTCGCTTTGCATACAACGCTCGGCATGGTCGCAAACGTTCTGCATGGCCTCGGCCACCGCATCCAGACCATGGCGATTCACCAGCGCGACAATCCGGGCGGCGCCCATGCGGTTCGCACCCCATTGCGCGTCCAGGTCACCGGCACGCTCGTCGGGCGTGCGCGTATTCGCCAGAAGGATGCGACGGATATCGGGCTCCCAAAAACCGCCGCGCACCGCGCGCACCGGCGGCAAGGCCAAACCTTCGGCCACAGAATCGACCGCCTCGGCGCTCAGACTGCCGGGTACCGAGCCACCAACATCGGCATGGTGCGCGCGGTTGGCCACGTAGCCCAGCAGCCTGCCCTCCCCATCATGCACGGGTGCGACAAACGTGATGTCGTTCAGATGCGTTCCCCCGTGGAACGGGTCGTTGACCACGACCTGATCGCCCGGTTGCAGATCCTCGAAGGCAGCGATGGCGGCCGCCACCGATGCCGCCATCGATCCGAGATGGACCGGGATATGTTCGGCCTGCCCGACCAATTCGCCGGCGGGGGTAAAGAGCGCGCACGAGAAATCCTCGCGTTCCTTCACGTTCGGCGAGTAGGCAGCACGCTTGAGAGCCGCGCCGATCTCATCGCAGATCCCCGAGAAGCGACTCTGCCAGACGCCGATGTCAGCCGAAGAAAACTCGCTCATGAGGCACCCCGCCCACGCGACTCGAGGATCAGATTGCCGCGTTCATCCAAGCGGACGTGAAACCCTTCCGGAACCCATGTCGTGGCCTGGTCTTCGGTCAGCAGCAGCGGCCCCTCCCGCACCTCGCCGACGCGCAATCCGGCGCGGCCGCTCGGATGTACTTGTTCCAGAATTTCGGCAACGCGCAGGTCCGAAGCTACCTCGGCCACCGCGCGCAGCGTGACGACCTCCACCGGTGCCTCGGAGCGACGGTAGCCGTTTCGCTGTTCGTGCTGGGCATGGAAACGATCAATCAGCACGGATGCGTCGTCGCCGGCAGCAACCGGCACTCGCAGCTCGTGGCTCTGGCCCACGTAGCGACAATCGACATAGGCCGAGACAGTCGGTTTGCCCGCAGTCGTTGCCGACAGATCCGCTGCGACGGCCGCACATTCGGGCTCCACGTCGGCAAACGAGAAGTCGGCGGCGAGCCCGGGTGCGGTGCGGCTGCGATCGGCGCGGACAGGTGCCGCCAGCAGTCCTGCAGCAGAAAGCAGGCCCGAGAGGGGCGGCACGATCACGCAGGCGGCCCCGAGGTTCTCGCACAACTGGGCGGCATGCAGCCCGCCTGCGCCACCAAAGGCGATGATCGCTGCCTCCGAGGGGTCCACCCCCTGCTGGACGGTCACTTCGCGCAAGGCGCGTTCCATATTGGCCTCGACGATTCGGGTTACCGACCGCGCACCATCGTGGCCCAACGGCGCAAGCGCGCGCTGGGCCGCATCCGAATCCATTGCCATGCCGCCACCCACCAGAGACTCCAGACGCCCGAGCGCCAGATTGGCGTCAGTCACCGTGGGGTGCTCACCGCCGTGGCCGTAGGCCGCCGGGCCGGGTCGCGCCCCGGCAGACGCAGGCCCGACATGCAGGGCACCACCGGCATCCAGACGCGCAATGCTGCCGCCTCCGGCGCCGACGGTATGGATGGCGAGCGCAGGTGCCAGGCACGGCAGGCCACCGACTTCGGTCAACGATCGTAGCTCGGGCAGACCCTCGCGAATCAGAACCACATCGGTAGACGTCCCGCCCATATCAAAGCCGACGGCGGTCTCGAATCCCGCGCTGCGAGCCACGTCGGCGGCCGCCAATGCGCCAGCGGCCGGGCCCGAGAGCAAGGCATCGGCCGGACGGCCTGCCAGGTCACGAATCGCCGCCAGACCGCCCGACGATCGCATGATCAGAAGGTTTTCGGGCAAGCGTGTATCCCGGGTCAGTTCTTCCAGATAGTTTGTGGTGCCGGGACTCAGGTAGGCATGCATGACGGCCGTGGAGGTCCGCTCATATTCGCGAAACTCATTGGCCACCCGATGCGAGGGCACCACCAGATAGTCCTCGGCCAGTGCTACGGCGATGGCTTTCTCATGCACCGGTGAGGCATAGGCGTGCAACAGAGCGATCGCGACCGCCTCGGGCTTCTGTTCCCGCAACGACTCGGCAAGACCGCTCAGGTCCAGCGGCTCGATCTCGTCGCCGTTGGCGGCGATACGACCACCGACCTCCAGCCGCAGCGACTCGGGCACCAGAGGCTCTGCCCGGTCGACGCTGAGGTCATAGAGGTCCGGGCGGCGTTGCCTGCCGATTTCGATCACGTCGCGAAAACCACGGTTGGTGATCAAGGCGGTGCGCGCCCCGCGGCGCTCGAGCAAGGCGTTGGTCGGCACCGTGGTCCCGTGGCGGAGTTCGCCCAGACCGAAACTGCCGACATCGTTCAGTGCCTCCCATGCCGCCCGCGTTCCGGCAGCCGGATTCTCGGGTGTCGAGGGCACCTTGGCGCAGCGCACCTCGCCCTGATCGGTGATCCCCACCGCATCAGTGAAGGTTCCCCCCGAATCAATCCCTGCACGCATCGGCACGAGCGATAGTCTAGCGCATACCCGACACAGTTTCCTCACCGACCACCAAGTCCGGATATGTCGAGGGATGCTTCAGGAGCGAGGGCCCCGAACTTCCCCCTCGAACCGAGAACCCGAACACTTGGGAGTGCCGCTATTTTTGCAGATCCGGTGCGTAGGATCCGGCGGCGTAGGCCTCACAAAAGGCGTCCTGGTCGCCCTGATAGACCGGATCGAGTTCGATGAGCGCTGGCCGCACCGGGCCCCAGACGCTACCGGCAAAGGCCGTATCGCCTAGATCCTTGACCACCAGCACCAGATCCAGGCCAGGGTGGCCAACAATCAGTTGACCCCCATAACCGAGAGCCGACCAGCTGCCGACATCATACTCCTGCTCGCAACTCCACTCGGAGGTGTAGCCGCAATCGGTCGACTCGGAGATTCCGTGCGGGTATTCCTCAGCAGGCCAGATCGCAGCCGGCGAGCACGCATCCAGAGGATTGTTAAAATACGCGCCGCCAAGAATGCCGCCAAAGTTGTAGTTGGAATTCGAACTCAGCCACGTCAGGTAGCCGTAGGCGGTGTTGGAATCCTCGAGGCCCGGGTGCGTGATCTTGTCGATCCACTCCGGACTCAACAAACGCTCGCCCGCCCAAACTCCGTCGTTCACGATCAAAAGACCCAGCCGGCCCATATCGCGTACGGTCGAGTCCCAGGAATAGGCGAGAATTTTATCCGGGCTGCCATCCGACCAGACCGAGTTGTTCATCCCCAGAGGTTCGAACAAAAACCTCTGAGCAAATTCCTCGAGGTTATTTCCCAATCGTTCCGGATCTTGGGCGATCACGGTATTCATCACATCACTGAGCCGATTAATCTCGCGGTTACCATTTGCATCGTAATCGTGAGGTCGGCTGCCGGGACGCAGATCCTCATTATAAGCAACCATCGACAGAACATGGCCGATCTTTGCCTCCGGATTAAAGCTGAAATCGTCCAACCAATGATCCACTCGGTCGGAGTCCTTCAACGGCCCGGTCTTGCGGCCATTGCGTACGAAATCCCTCGATTGGTATTCCACCATGCCCATCACGACCGCGCTGAGGGTCTTGGTGGTGGAATAGACTTCGCTCGGTGCGTCCCCGCCATCGGGATAATATTCGTGGCAGAGTTTGCCGTAGCGGATCACCGCCCAGGGGCTATCCAGAAGGGCATCGGCTTGCGCGAGAAGGTCCGGATCCAACTGACAATCCTCGGCGACAGCCGAGGGTGCGACCAACTCCCAGGCGCCCTGCCCCGGGCCCTTGGTTGCCGGCAGGTTTTCGGAACTGCTGCCGCTGCAAGCGGCCAAAAAAATCGATGCGGCGATCAATGAATAGATGGGGGTATTCATCCTCTCGTTCTTGCGCAAAATTCTGCCAACGACAAGCCGAATGCACGCGGTCTGTTCCCCAGATCAAGCGAGAAAAGTCATCAAAAAAGCCCAGGCTATGCCACCTCGCATGCAGACTGCTTTCTCCGTATAAGTGGGAGGAAATCCCATGGAGAAAAGCTATCCCATTATTTCCGCCGACGACCACGTAAACCCCCCGCCTTTGATGTACGGCGAGCGCCTGCCGCCCAAGTGGCGCGCACGCGCCCCGCGCGTGGAGGAACATAAAGGCCGCGAAAGGCTCGTCTTTGAAGGAACGTCCCGACCCTTCATCGCATTGGATGCCGCGGCCGGTGTCGACGCAAAGGATATCCGCTTGCTGGCACGCACCAAACAGGAGGGGCGCAAAGGGGGTTGGGACCCCGATGCTCGGATCGAGGATATGGATTTCGATGGCGTCCATGCGCAAGTCCTCTTTGGCAGCGGCTCGGGCGGCGGCGTCGCGATTCAATGCGAGGATCGCGCCCTGCGGTTTGCGATGATGCGGACCTACAACGACTGGATCGCCGAGTTTTGCCTGCGCTACCCGAGCCGACTGATCGGTATTGGCGAAATTCCCGCCTGGGATATCGAGCTTGCCGTGGCTGAAACGGATCGCTGCGCGCAAATGGGTTTACGCGGCGTCCTGCTTCCGGCAGTCCCCGCCTACCGCGAATCCCCTGCAGAAGATCAGCCCTATACCTCGGATGTTTACGAACCATTATGGGAGGCTCTTGCCGAGCGTTCCATGCCGATTCATTTCCACCTCGGTACCCGCCCGATCACACGCGGTCTGGATCACGACGTGATGGTCAATATCAGCGTCAACAAGTCCGCGATGTCAGAACCGCTGGCAAGTTTCATCCTCTCGGGGGCCCTTCAACGCCATCCGAATCTGAAACTGGTCTCGGTGGAAAGCGGCATCGGTTGGATGGCTTTTTTAATTCCCTGGATGGATCTGGTCTGGGAAAAACATCGGCATCATACCAAGTCGGAGTTGATCGAAAAGCCGAGCTTCTATTTTCATCGCCAGGTCTTTGCGACCTTCATCGATGATGTTGTCGGGATCCGCAATCGCGACATCATCGGGGTCAACAACATCCTGTGGTCGAGCGACTACCCCCATGTGAATAGTTCGTGGCCGACCTCACGGGAATATATCGAGAAGCATTTCGCCGATGTGCCCCAGGCAGAGGCACGGCGGATGACCTGCGAGAATACAGCCGAGCTCTATGGAATCGCTCTCGACTGATACACCGCCCTCCGCCTTCCGGGAGCCACTCCGATCGCCGCTCATTGACATCAACAGCAAACGTCGCGAACGTCATCTCCATGCGAGACCAGATTGCGGCCGCGCGCCCTGAGGGATGGCGCGAACATCTCCACGAGATCATCTTCGAGGCTGATACTCGCGCAGGCCGCGTCTTTGATACCTCATTGATCCTCGCCATCATCGCAAGTATCGCCGTGGTGAGTCTCGACACTGTCGAGAGCATCGCGAACAGACACCACTCGCTGCTTACCGCCGCTGAATGGTTCTTCACGATCCTCTTCTCGATCGAATATTTGCTGCGCCTGATCTGCGTCCAGAATCGACTTCGCTACGCGACCAGCTTCTTTGGTATCATCGATCTCTTCGCGGTCCTGCCGACCTATGCGAGCCTTCTTCTGCCGGGAGCCGAGTCCTTGCTCCTGCTCCGAGCGCTCCGGCTCCTGCGCATCTTTCGTATTTTCAAGCTGGCTCGCTTCATGTCGGAAGAACGAGCCTTGCGAGAAAGTCTTTATGCAGCGCGCGCCCGAATGACCGTATTCCTGGTCACTGCATTGATTTCCATCGTCCTGATGGGTGCATTGATGTATCTCATCGAAGGCCCCGAGAACGGATTCACCTCGATTCCCGTCGGAATGTACTGGGCGGTCGTGACCCTGACGACAGTGGGCTACGGTGACGTGACACCCCAGACCCCCGCCGGTCAGTTGATGTCGGTCGCCATGATGATCCTCGGCTACAGCTTGATCATTGTTCCCACCGGAATTCTGTCCGCAGAATTGGCTCGCGCCAAAAACCATGTCCCCACCTCTCAATATTGTCGCGAATGTTCGCGCGAGGGACACGATAGCGACGCGACCAATTGTAAATATTGCGGCGCCACTCTCTAGACTGCTGATTTGGCGGCCGCGTGCAGGTTGGGGGAAGGCTCGTAAGGACGGAATTCCAACCGGGAGAGGCGGCTCGGGGCAACTTCGCGCCGAATCCGATCCAGTCTGGCTTCTCCATCGCGGCCCTCGCAGAGCCGGCCACCGTGATGTATCGATATGCTCGTGGCGAAGAATTCGATACAGGCCCCGCGCGGAACCCGCGACTTCTATCCGGAAGAAATGCGTCAGCGGACCTGGCTGTTCGAGAATTTTCGCCGCGTCGCGGGCAAATTCGGATTCGAGGAAGTCGACGCCCCGATCCTCGAGCACGCTGAGCTTTTCACGCGCAAGGCCGGCGAGGAAATTGTCGACCAGCTTTATCATTTCGAGTTGCACGACAGACACCTGGCTCTGCGCCCGGAGATGACCCCATCGGTCGCTCGGATGGTGATGGCGCGTGCGGGAGGCCTCAAGCTTCCGCTGCGGTGGTTCACCGTCACCCAGAATTGGCGCTACGAGCGAATGACACGCGGGCGGCTGCGCGAACACTATCAGTGGAACATGGATATCTGGGGCGAGGCTGGCGTGACCGCCGAGGCCGAACTGATTGCCGCGCTCCTGACCCTTGTCCGCGAGCTCGGTTTGCCCGCCGGGACTGTCAAAGTCCGGATCAATAGTCGTGCCCTCCTTGAAGAGTCTCTGCGACAGGGGGTTCTCGCCGAGCGGCCAGAGGCCTTTGCCCCGCTTTGCGTGATCATCGACAAGCTGGATAAAATCGGAGAAGAGGCCGTCCGCGACATGCTGTGTGCCGCCGAGGGCAGCATTGGCTTGCAACCTGCCGAGGCCGAAAGCGTCCTCCAAATGCTGCGTGCGCGGAATTTGGACGAAGCGGCCGAGGCAGGCGGTGAGGGGTCGGCCGCCTTGCGGGACTTGAAACGGCTTTTTGAACTTCTGGAAGCCTATGGTGTGGCTGACGATGTGATCTTTGATGCGTCGGTTGTCCGCGGGCTTGCCTATTACACCGGGATTGTTTTCGAAGCCTTCGACGCACAGGGTGAATTGCGCGCCATTTGCGGCGGCGGAAGGTACGACCGCCTGCTCGAAACGCTTGGCGGGAAATCCATTCCTGCGGTCGGATTCGGATTTGGAGATGTCGTCATCACGGAGCTTCTAAAAGACCAGAATCTTCTCCCCGAACCAACTCAGGAGCTGGACGATATCGTCTTTGCCTTCTCCGAAGCGGAACAGATCGCCGCAGCACAGCTGGCAACACAGCTCCGCGCCGAGGGTCGACAAGTCGAACTGATCCTTGGCAAGATGAAACCCAAGCGTGTCTTTGCCGATGCGGCTGCCAAAGGCGCCTCCCGCGTCTTTCTGATCGGCCCGGATGATCTCGCCGCAGGCAAAGCTGCCGTGAAGGAACTCTCCACAGGCGAGCAAACAGATTGGCCCCTTTACCCAAAATGAAATCAGCTCTGCACGGGAGTCGACTCGACCGAGCATGGCCAAGTTCGACCCGACTCTTTGTACGAGGAATCGCCGGCTCGTTGCTTGCTCTGGCACTACTCGCAAATGTCACAGTCGCTGCCGAAGCACTGCCGGAAGGATCAGTTTCCCTCGTACCCAGCTTGGCGCCCTTGGTGCTCTCGGGAAAACCTGCGGGTTCGGTCGAGCTGCCACAGGGGGCGCTTGTTCGCACGATCGACACCTCCGACCGCTGGCTGCTGGTCGCACTGGAGACAAGGGAAGGCCCCGACCTCTTTGTCTTCCAGTCCAACCCCAAACCCAATCTCCGACTGATTTGGAAACAGAAGATCCGCGGCGGTGTATCGACGGCTATATTTGCCAACGGCTCTCTCTGGGTCGCCACGCGAGAAGCAGAATCTCGCCTGCTTCAGATCTCGATCGGCTCGGGGGTTATCGAGAACGAGCTTACTCTTCCTGATCCAATTCGGCTTCTGGAGGGCGGCTTTAGACTCGGCGCCTATGGGCCGAAGAGCTTCTTTCGCATGAGCCAGGAAGACGATGGCCACCTCTCCGCAGTCGCACTCGGTGCCCGATTTTTCATCGAGGACTCCCTCATCGTCGGCCTGCTGGCCACCCAACCTGCCTCCGCCGCCGTCTGGGATTCAAGGCGACCAAGAAAAATAGAGGTTTTCGAGGATTTCCTGCAAAGCGATCAAGGATTCCAATTTTCGGATTCCGGAGCTGATGGCGCATTTGGCGTCGCCTGCCTCGGCGACTCCAATACGTTCAGTAATCACCTGCGGAACTGGTGCGATCAACTCGTTGCGCGCATTCCCGACCCACGATTACGCGTGTTCAATTACGCGGTGATGGGCGGCCAGATCCTGGGAAGCCATCCCAAAGATGGAACTCTCCAGCTTGCCCTCGCGCTTCGCGAGCCTGGTGTGGATCTCATCATTGCATCCTTTGGCATCAACGACCTGCGCCATGGAACAAAGACCCCTCAAGAAATACTCGAGAAGTATCTGTGGATGGCCGAGCGCGCCAAACTGGCGGGCAAGGGGTTTCGCGTAACCACCCTCGCCCCTTATACGGGATCTCGACCGGGCACCCGGGAACTCGCTGAAGAGCTGAACCAATTGCTGCGAGAAACTTTCGATAAGGACTCTGTGATCGAGTTTGCCTCAAATTTTCCCGAGAACGCTCTGGCTGCAGATGGCGTACACCTTTCAAAAGAAGGCCATGATCTGCGTGCGATAGCCGCGCTATCCCATCTTTACGGAACCACAACTTGTCGCGACGGAACGGCGTGCGCACCCCCACGCATTTGCTTCCACAAAGGTAATAGCGAACGCATCAAAGCGGCGAGTGGTCAGAGCTACTCTGTCCTGCGCGGATTCCTTCCCGAAGCCGCCTGCCTTTTGCCCGCTGAATTGAAGAACCGTGCCCAGATCGCGGCAGATTCTGCGGCCGACGCATGGAATATCCCTCTGCAAGAGGGGATGCATGAAAAGGACTTCCCCGCCCAGAAGGAATGCATGGCATCCGAAGAATGTCGTCAGATCGGCAACTGTCACGCTTTCCCCGTACTTGACGGAGAATTGTCCTTTAATTGTCGCCCCTCACGCCACATTCACTGCATCGAATCAGAAGCGTGCAAAAACGAAAAACGCTGTCTGAACTGGTTCGGACAGTGCGTGGCGGAATCCGATGATTTTGGATCGGCCGAATAGAAACCTGAGAAACCGATGCTGAAAGCAAGACAGGGGTGGGCTTCGAGGATCGTAATTCGCCCCCCCGCCGCGGTTGGCAGTGTCCGTTGAGCTATTTCTGGTAAGGACGTAATATGCACCCCTCGACAGCCATGCTCCTTGAGCGACTTGGACTTCAGGAGATATCGAAGGATGTCTACCAGGCCAGCGGCCAACTCGACTCAGGCGACCATCTATTTGGAGGCATCGTTCTCGCGCAGGGGCTTTCTGCGGCCGCACAGACCGTCTCGGGCAAAAGCCCGCACTCGATCCACGCGCAATTTCTGCACCGCGGCAATCCCAAACAAC